>NZ_WIPE01000060.1:36557-62017 GCF_009760835.1 Bacillus sp. EE-W1
CATATTATTAAAATTAAAGTGGTTCAAGTCAGAGAAAGGCACCTTTGGGTGTCTTTTTTATGCATAAAAAGCCTTATCCTTCCTATAGAAAGGATAAGGCCTTTACAACAAATAATAATTGCAACTAAATTAATTTTACATTACATTAAGATTAGAGAATACTATATTAATAAAGCGCTAAATAGTAGGTGGAGAAAATGGAATTTAACGATTTGGGTAATACCATTAAAGAACTTCGAATTAAAAAAAATATATCTCAATCCGAATTATGTCATGGAATATGTTCACAAAGCCAAATTAGCAAAATCGAAAAAGGTGTGATTTATCCATCTAGCATATTGTTATATCAATTATCTGAAAGACTTGGTGTTGATCCAAATAATATATTTGCACTAACTCAAAATAAAAAATTAAAATATATAGAAAATGTAAAATATGTAATAAAGGATTGCATAAGACAACATCAATATACAGAGCTTTATGAAATAGTAACAAAAGAAAAAAACTTAAATAATTTTCAAACAAAAGAAGATAAACAATTTCTACTATGGCATGAAGCAATTGCTATATATCTTGTGAATAACTCAATAAAATCGGCTTTAACTCTTTTAAATAATGCATTAAAACTAACTTTAACAAATATTGATTTTTTATCTGAGAGAGAAATAGATATTATGCAAACAATGGCTATATTTCATGCAGAAAATAAAGAATACAAAAAAAGTATTAATATATTAAGAAGATGTTTAACTAATTTTAACAAGTTAGATTTTCCTAGAGATAAAGAAATTAAATTAAAAATCATTTATAATTTATCAAAATGTTTAAGTTACACATGTCAATACGAAGAGGCACTAAAATACATTGATAAGGGCATCCAATTAGCTATTAATCTAAATACTTTATACTTATTGGGTGAACTATACTATGGAAAAGGTTCAAACTTATTAAAGCTTAAACAATCTAATGACGAAAATGTTGCTAATAACATGAAAACAGCGTTATTTATATTTGAATTAACAAAAAACGAAAATAAATTAAAAATAATTAAAAAAGAATATTTCGAAAAAAAATATAACCACTCATAATTTCGTAAAAACTACTTACAAAGCCCACAGGAAAAATCCCTATAGTTTTTTAAATTAGAACTATATTATTAAAATTAAAGTGGTTCAAGTCGGAGAAAGGCACCTTAGGGTGTCTTTTCTTTATTAAAAATATACCCACACAATATGCAGGTATTCTCACTAAAATCTTTAATTTTCGCTTCATTCAAATAAGACTACAATAAAGCCATTATTCCTTAAATTCCTCATAATTTCCGGATTGTCATTTTCTACACTATAAAAATATACTTCATCCATGTAATTTTCAATATCCCATTCTTTTATACTCCATTCATTCGTTGTAATAAGTATAACTTTTTTCGAATTTGTACTCTTCAGTTCATCAAGAAATTTTTTATATCTTTTTTCATTATCTAAAACTGTTTGAACAGGATAAAACAAAGTGAATGTATTTCCATTGCCTCTAGGATTAGACTTTGTATGAGTTACATAACTGTTTATATTAACAAGCATTCTACCTATTTCATAATTTGTTGTTGATTTAACTGTATAAGGCAAAAGATCCTTCTTAAAAGAACTATTAATCTGAAATGATATATCAGACATAGAACTCGTTCTTATAATCCCTTTATCAAATTCACGATTCAAACATCCCAAAATAACCTTTAATTTAGCATCACAATCATAACCCCTTACTAATAAGGGGTACGGAAACGATTCTGGGTATGAGGGGCCACTATGAAATAAAATCTAATTGATACAATAAAAACCGTAGAAATTAAATATTTTCACGGTTTTTATGTTTACCTAAGGCTCTTTAAATTATTTTACAACAATTATGCCCTGGTTTTTAATTAAGAAACTATAATATAAACTTCTTCCAAAATTATAAAAAAAAATTCCAGTTCTATAAAAATAAAAAACGAACATTTAGAGGATGCTTAAAAAGCTAAACTTGATGACCATGTAGTGATTAGATATATAAGGTTATTCCTAAAATAGGTCGCCAGTCATTACACTCATAAACTCTTTAAAAAACTGTTCATAATTCATTTGCATTGCAATCCTATGTTTTGGACGATTACCGAATGTTTCTGGTTCAAAGGTAGACCTGAAATCTCCTATACTTTGTCCTCGTACAGTATCAAGTACATTAACCGTAACTGCTGATTGATGGTACGTAAAAATATCATCACGATTAATCGCAATCAAAGTAAGTGCATCGTGAACCGGGCTACCCTGTATTCCAGGAACTTTTTTTTTATAAAATTGATAATAGTAATAGTCTAAAAGAGGCTTTAAAAACTTAGTTTTTCCTTTAGAGTGAATATAATTGACCATTTCTGGTGTTACAATAGCGGATTGTGTAACATTCAAAGGATAAATTGATAGATTTTTTGCGTATCTCATTACAATGTTGACAGCTCCAGGATCGCCATAAAAGTTAGCTTCAGCAATAGGAGTAACATTTCCTGGATATAGAAAAGATCCGCCCATAATATAATAAGAATGTACATATTCCATCATATCTCCATAAAGGAGAAATAAAGTTGCAAGTGAAGTTAGCCTGCCGGTATTCACGATAATAAGTTCATTTTTATACTGTTTTATAAGTGTAAGAACTTCAAAAAAGTTCTCAAATGTTTGAAGCTCTAGTCCTGTTTGGATGGGCCCCATCCCAAATTTACCGTGAACTTCCGGATAAAAAGTTTCAGTTTCTGAAGACATAGAATGCTCCGCCCCACCAAAAACTTTTATATATTCTTTTCCTACACTTTTAAGTAAAAAACGAACATTTCTAACAACCTCAGCTTGAGGTACGTTTCCATAGTCTGCAACAATTCCTATAACGTCAATTTTATCTGTTAAGTGCGCATATATGATAGCTATTGTATCGTCAATTCCAAAATCTCCAAAAAACAATACTTTTTTTCCCATACAATGTGACTCCTTATTTTTAATGGTTTTTTCAACAGATTATAATTATGGGATCGTAGTATAAGGTTATTCCCAAGTCATTTTGTAGTATTGTTTATGCGATAATTTATCTATTTAACATATAATTTCGTTAATAATGAATACATTCCTTTTCTATAAAATGAAATAGTTTATAGTTACTAATCTTAACGTATTTTTTCTGATATCCCATGCTCATTAAGTGGCCCCTAAAAAATATAATTGTATATTCCGAACTAAAAAAGCAAACGCTTCATTTAGAAACATTTGCCTTTAATGGTTTGACTGTGATGCCGTGATAACCTATTAATAAAAATAGATTCCAACAGAAATTTATATTACTCCTTCAAATAAATATAATCCTTGCAGCAAAACCATATATACTATATACACGTATACATTAAACATACTTTAAGGAGAACAGAACATGATAAAACATATACTCAGTTTCATACTCGGAACATTTGTTATGTTAATTGGTTTCTTATGGGTTATTCCCTACACCCTAGAAACCATTGACAGTAATGTAAGCTATATTACTCATGACAAAAAGTATATTAGTAAGCTATATGACTATGACATTAACCTTTGGATGATTGCAATATTTATATTTTGCATTTTTTCTGCGATTTCTGTTTTTATATTAAAGTTACCTAATTATAATAGGAGCAAAAGCACTCATATAAAAAAATATAGTCAAACAAATCAGCGAAAAAAAGCAAAGAGAAGGCGTCGTAAATAATTGTTTTCTTATATAAAGAGATAATAAAGTTATTGTTTAATTCTTTTTAAACTAACTGTGCAAGATAGTTTAATAGGGATGATGATATAATTAAGGGCAGTTTACTTTATATTATAATTTATGAGGTGGAAAATGGACTCTTTAGAATTAAACAAATCTAAATATATTGTCTCTAATATCAAAGATATTTTGCATAAAAAGCTTATTCTTGATAAACCGCTAACTAAAGATGAGATAAAAAAATTAAACTTAGTTAATCCTACTGTATACGAAAATGAGAAGTATCTCATTCAAGAACGGTGGTTTTATAGTATTAATATCGGAGAATGGGAAGATGTAGATATTATTATTGAAGGAAATAATGAAAATCCAAATGTTCAGATTATCGAAATGGCAGAAAAAATATTCGATGAACTCCCTCTACATATAAGTTGTGCATTAAAATATTTACAAAAATTCTTCCCTAATCAAGAAATGAAGAACTACTATCTATCCACTATCAAGATAGTATACACTTTCCTTGCACATACTTTCTTCCTACTTATATACTTACCTTCGCTTCTCCAATATCCTGTTTTTTAATTAAATCTAAGTAAAAATGTGAGACAGTTGTATTGTAATAAGGAGAAATGAAAATAAATGATAGATTAAACGTAAACATTCCTATAAATGCAGCTAATAAAAACCAACCAATAAATGATAGCCAAAGAACAAATAACTTTAACTTTTGTCCTTTCATTATCCTTTTACTTTCTCTCAACGCTTCACTTGCTGTATAATCAGGATTCTCTACTAATATGTAATACGACATGGAATAAGAAAAATATTTAATAATACCTGGAACAATTAATAATAGGCTCCATAAAAAAAGAAAAATAGCTTGTATCAAACCTAATTTTATTGATTTAAACAAATTCTTCTTTTTAAATCCTGAAAATACATCGTCTACCTTAACTTCTTCTTGTTTCCCTAAGTGTAAAGTAAAAACAGAATATCCATAATTAAAGATACCTTGTATAACACTGTAAATTAGGAAACAAACCCCACCTAAACAAATATAACTTAAAATAAGTACAGCAAGTGCTACTGGATCTACTTGTGGTTGCCCACCTATTGAATAAATAAATAATGCATCAGGGCCAATTATCCCGATAAACAGTACAAATATTAAATACATAAAAAAGGCAATTGCTGATGCACTTAAGGTTGGTACAAAATAGAATAAAGCTGATACTCCTATACCTACCCCCCATTTCCCATCTAACGAATTCAGTGCTGCTTTCTTTAATTTTCCAATCATACTTGTGTCCCCTTCTTTTTTCTTATTTTCCTTTACTGAAAAAACAAAAGAACTTGTAGCAGGCCCCGCTACAAGTTCTTTTAGCCAAACACTTTAACTCAGTAAAAAATCATTTATTCTACACAATCGGGGGTAATGCCTAAAATATGGTTTGTTATCATCATTATATAACATAATTATGAATTTTTGTTAAAAATTATATATATTCAGATAAATATTTCTCCACTTTTTTACTTTTTCCCATGTAGTTTTATCTACTGAAAATAAGTAAAAAAACATTTGGACTAATTGGAACAAAAGTTTTTTTATGAACATGAAAAGACCACCTACACAATTTCATAGGTGATCTTTTTTGTAATTTTGCACTTGTGCACTACTTTAAAAACACATCACAAATTCATCTTATTTGTTAAAGACTTAATTCTACAAAACAATTCTAGGAGCATAAAGTAATTCTTTCAGCATATGAACACTTCGAGTATTATATCATAACTTATTCTTAAATAAAGGTGCTATTTTATCAATCCGATTTGTCCAAATTCCACCTGTATAATCTTCAGGAATACGTTTTATATCTTCGGATGAGTCAAATCCACTTGAAAATCCAAATCCATTTCCACCTACAATGATAACGCGAGTATCTGCTTTATCCATTCTATTAAGAAAACGGTTCGGCCATCCCCAAAGCCAAGGAGCTACTTTGTCTGGAATATGCAACTCTCCATGCTTTAGACTTGAAGGCATGTAACCAGTCCACCCTAACGCAATATAAGTAAGAAGATCCTTTTTCATAGTTGCTTTTGACATTGTTCGTAAACTAGGGATACGCTCCTCAATCGCAGCAATTGGTTTATCACCACCATATACAGTTAGTTGCTCAAGGCGTTTTGCTGGTAGTTTCTTGAGATAATCAGCCAATTGGATTCCTTCATTTTCATCATCACTTTTGATATGAATAAGAAAAGAACGATCTGGAAAATGGTTAAGTACTTCATCGAGTGTTGGCATAAGATTAATCCCTTTACCACGGAACGGGAATGTTTTCCCCCCATCAGCTGTATAACCGTATCCAATATCAAGTGCTTGTAATTCTTTTGTTGTAAAATCTCTTGTAACGCCTTTACCATTAGTACGGCAATCAAGCGTCCAGTCATGAAAAATAACAAAATTATTATCTTTAGTTGGTTGAACATCAAACTCTACTAGATCAGCTCCAGCTTTAAATGCAGCTTCCATAGATGGAATTGTATTTTCTAAATAAGAGTGTTCAGGTTTATTTATACGTTCTGCTGTACATGTATCACCCTCAATCCCATCCATGCTGAATGTTTGTGAAAGTCCTCGGTGAGCAAGAAGAATAGGAGCCCCCTCGTCCCTTTTAGCAAAAAAAGAACTGTTATTTACATAAACAAATACAAATAGGATAAGAATTATCCAAATCGTTTTACGTTTCAGTAACCTTTTTATTTTAATCATTGTATTCTCCTCTTAACTATTTGTTGAAATGATTTAAACAACGTTTGTCATTTAAATACCGGTAAATGTTACAACCTATCTTATTACAATGCAATGGATATCATTGGAAATTAAAGATTCGTACTTTGATATAAAGCGGGAGAAATTGAAAATTAATATAAATATGTTGCTACGCTTTTTCTATTAGGTAATTCTATGTCTTATGCATTGATTTGAAAAAAATCGTAGTGTTTTCCTCTCTTTCAATTAATGAAATTCAATTGATTTTAAATGAAACTATTTAAAAAACGTTTTTTTATTTGCTCTAACAGGGGGCTCGCCACATACCCATCAAGCTAAGAAAAATAAATACCCCAAAATGATAATTTTAAAGACTTATTTGCGGAATACAGCTCGGATTTTCATTTTTTGGAGTATAGGTGGTTGGAATATGGCAGGATCCAATGACAATAAAGTTAATCAAATATCCCTATTTCAATCAACCAGCAGGTTGGTTGAAATAATAGTACGAGAAAAAGTGCTAAAGCGAGTGGGATTAGTTTTTTCATTTTCATTGCGGTAGTCATTCTATGTATGGCGTAAAATAGACATTTACGTTTGTCATGCTCCTATTATGGCAAAGCAATTTGTATTTTCCCTGTAGTCAACCTGTAGTTTTTCTGTAGCGGAGAAAATCAAAAAAGACCGGCAGGAATAACCCTGTCGATCAAAGTGATAAAGCTTGGTTGCTAACATCAGGGGTGCAGACGCCTCATAACAAAATGGCTGAGATAAAACAGATAGGCGAAATATAATACTACGAATACAGTTACTACCAAGGCAAGTATATTTACAACCTTAACAGTCCTATTTTTGAAAATCTTGAACAATAAAGCATAAATACCAATGCCGATTACCCCTCCAAGCGTATTGTCAAGTACATCAGTAATATCGCTTCTTCCTATTGCGAAAATGAATTGTATAGCTTCAAACGCCAATGTCAAAGCAACAATTGGAAGAACTTTCTTCATAAAAGGCCATTTGCTTTTTAGTATACAAATATATATACCTAAAGGGATAAAAATAAGTATATTACCTCTTATTTCTCTAAAATCAATAGTTCCGCTGTCATCGAAAGACCCCTGAAATGGAATCAGATTGATTACTCGTATCCCGTCTGATATTTCAGAAGAAAAAAACGGTAATTTGAAGAGAATGACGCCTGTCAACAGCAGCATATATATTACAAACAATGCAATTGTAAGTTTATTTCGGTTTTCTGATTTCATTATTTTTCTCCTTGTGTTATTTATGCCTTTGGCAAATCCATCCAAAATAGAACGCCATCCGGAACGTTTTCCAAAGCATATTCAATGTTCATTACTTCCAACGTTTTCCGCACGATGGTCAAGCCTAAACCGTTGCGCCCACTTTTCCGCCCCCGCACTTTATCCATACGGTAGAATGGGTCAAATAACTTAGGTAGAACTGTAGCGTCTATCCTTGCATCTGTGTTTAGTATACAAAGGCGATATTGTTTAGCCGCAGGCTCGCTCCATATCCTAATTTCACCGCCTATAGGCGTATTCTGTACTGCGTTCAAAATGATATTGGAAAGTGCTTTTTGAAGCATTTTAGAATCGACAAGGCAGTTTTGTCCGTCAGGAATGTCCATAACCATGCACTGACCGTTTGCTTCAGCTAATATCTGAAAGTCAGGCAGTATGTCAGCCACTAATTGCCTAACTTTCAGTTTTTCAGGATCTTGAGAGATTTTCCCATCGCTCAGGTTGACAATCTCCAGTATCTCGGAAATCACATCGTCCTGCGCCTCCATCATCTTCACGCATTCGCGCAGGTATTTGGGATGATCTTTGTAATCACCTACATTTTCGAGCATACCCTCCAGCAAGATACTTGTTGCCGCGATAGGCGTTTTTAGCTCATGTGAAGCCGCCGAAAAGAAATATCGCTGTGCTTCCTCCATTTCCCTTACCCGCAGGATTTCATTTTCTAACCGGGAAATGGTATCTTTCAACTTATCGTACATAGAGTGAATGTCACGCGACAAATCGCCTAATTCATCCCGGCGTATAGGCAGGCTTTGCGGTACATCTTCAAGCCTTGTCATTTTCCCGGCGTCATCCGCCAGTCGCTTGATTGGGTTGGTTATCTGCCGTGCAAAAACATACGCGCACACAAGGCAGAGGGCGAGTATAATGGTAAACGCGACCAATGCCTGCACAATTATTTCATTGTAAAAGGCAGTTAATCCCGGTCTGGTCTGGGCGACGACAGAATAACCGTGGGCTTTATCATTATGCACCACATAGTAAAAGTCACCATTGAAATTATCCGTGGTATCAGCACCCGGCGTAGCGTAAATCACGCCGCGATTATCATCTATAATGCAAAACTCAAATGATTGGTTGTTGTCACGAAACCTTTGCGCTGCTGCGGGAATATCGTTATAATCACTATTTTTTACTCTATTGACCAAAGGCTGATAGGACACTACTATTTGTTCCCTTTCAACTGCTCTGTACAGTGTTAAGAATTGACTTGAAAACAATGCGGCAGTTACGAAAACAATCAACAGCATAGCAACTATCGTATAGACAAAAGTCTTAACAAATATCCCATTCTTTTTCATGAAGTTTCCTCCAATCGGTAGCCCACTCCGCGTACTGTTTTGATGATATTATCCGGTAGCTTCGCCCGTAGGTTTTTAATGTGAGTATGCACGGTGCTGCCATCACCGTCAAAATCGTAGCCCCACACGCGGGACAAAATAACTTCATGAGATAGTGTTTTTCCGTTTTTTTGCACCAGTAGCATTAAGATTTCAAACTCTTTAAGGGTCAAAAGTAATTCTTCGTCGTCATAAAAAACCTTGAAATCTTCCGGCAAAAGAGTCAGCTTGCCATAGTGAAGTTCCTTTGCCACCGCACCGCTGCGACGGAGCAGCGCCTCCACACGTTTCAGCAATAGCTGAATCTTGAACGGCTTAGTCACATAATCGTCCGCTTCCGCATCAAACGCCCTGATTTGATTCTCATCATCGGAAAGAGCAGTCATCATCAGAACCGGCGTATTATTCAGCTTACGGAACTCCCTTAAAAGCTCATGACCGTTCATTCCCGGCAGCAAGATATCAAGAATGACAAGCTGATAGGTGTTATCATAAAACTTGGTATGCGCTTCATCCCCGTTAAAACAGGCATCCACCTTATATCCCGCTCCAGATAAAAAGACTTTTACTGCATTGCAAATATGCTCATCGTCCTCGACAAGCAGTATTCGTATATCCATAAATATATACCTCCGAAAAAAGGATAACACAGCAATCTGTATTTTCCCTGTAGTTTTAAGATTTATTTCATTCATCCATCAACAGGTTTTACGGTATCCACTGGAATAGCCCATGTCCAGCCGAGCCGATATGCACCTAAAATCCTGCCCTGCTTACATAAAAGCTGTATCCGACGATCTGAAATGCCCCATTTCTCACTGGCTTCTTTCGCTGTCACCAAAACTCATTACCAAAAACAAAGTGCCGATGATTAGTGGTTAATATCTTTTTGGTAATGGCTTAAGCGAACATATTACAATCAAATTTTATAGTTTTGACTGCTTACCGTACAAAATTTCCGAAATGTTGGTGGTACGCCTTCAAATAATTCTTCAATTTCTTTTTTGTTTATTAGAACTTTCCTCCTATTTATTCAAATCTACGAATTCATTTTACATCACTTTTAACTTTATTTTTTATATGGTAAAAATTAACAAAATAACAATAAGAGATTTACTTTTGTTTTTAAATGACTTTATTATCAATATACAACCCCCACCATTACAATAAGGGTCAAAACCTTTGCCTATAAACACGAATTCATTGTCACCATCCATATTTTAGGCCCTACCCCATGCCCATCAAGCTAAGTAAAAACAATACCTCTAATAACGAAAAAACGCTATGCTTATCGTAAGAAGTTTACGAGAAAGGATGTTTTTTTTATGAATCCTATCATCTCTAGTGAACTGACACTTTTTGCACAAGAAATAAAACGTTTTCTCTCTCCAATCGTTCTTAAAGAAATAGCCAAAAAGGTTGGTTTTGTACAGCAATCTAGTAAGTATCAAGCAGATGAACTCATCGCCCTTTGCGTTTGGTTCAGCCAAGAGGTCGCTAGTACATCACTTACGCAACTATATAGTCCTTTGGAGGCTTCGACAGGTGTACTTATAAGCCAAGAGGGGTTGAATCAACGCTTTAATACAGCAGCTGTCGCATTCCTCAGAGAAGTTTTTACTTCACTCCTAACACAAAAACTCTGTTTAAATCGATCCATTTCTTCAGACATGATTTCTACTTTCAAAAGTATTCGTATTTTAGAGGCAACTGTATTTCAGCTACTTAATTCCTTCTCAACTGATTATCAAGGTTCTGGAGGAAGCAGCAATACTGCGGGGGTTAAAATCCAGTTGAATACGATTTACTAAGTGGCCAATTTTTAAACGTACAGCTAGGACCAGGTAAGAACAATAATAAAACATACGGTACTACCTGCCTTGAAACGGTAAAGAAAAATGATTTATGTTTGCGTGATCTTGGTTACTTTGATTTAGGAGACTTACAATCCATTCATGATAAAGAGGCTTACTATATCTCGAGGCTAAAGCTAAATACACGTATTTATATCAAGAACCCTGAGCCAGAATTCTTCAACAATGGCACGATAAAAAAGCAAACAGAATATATCAAGCTTGATATGGTACAAATAATGTCCGGCCTAACTCCTGGTGAAATGATAGAAATCCCGAGGCATATATTGGCCAAAATCAGAAGCTTCCAGCACGTGTGATTTTCCATCGACTAAAAGACAATCAAACCCAAACACGCCTTAAAAACCAAGCCATACGAGAAAAGAAGAAAGGCATTGTCATGAAGGAGAAAAGTAAGCACTTGATGGGGATGAATGTCTATATCACGAATACATCGCCAGAAGAGGTTCCCACTGATTATGTCCATTCCCTCTATTCCCTACGTTGGCAGATTGAGATTTTATTTAAAACATGGAAATCATTCTTTGAAATCGATGAATGCAAAACGATCAAAAAAGAACGCCTTGAATGCCATTTATATGGCCAACTTATCGGCATTCTCATCTGTTCTTCCACCATGTTTCAAATGCGGCAGCTATTACTTGAAAAGAAAAAGCAGGAGATCAGTGAATACAAAGCGATTTATATGATTAAAGATTACTTTCCGTTACTGTTTCAAGCAATGGCCGAAGGTACAGGAGGACTTTTGAAAAAAGTCTGATTATTTATAATAAAGATCGATAATTTATAATAAAGCTTGATTAAAAAACCTGTGTTGATATGCAGGTTTTTTTCTTGTTCCACAAACGGGCCATTTTCTTGAGTAACACTTTAATGAAAATAATTATGGAGCAAAAAAATTGTGAAGATTTTCCCTTAAACTAAAGGGTTGTAAAGGGGGAAATCTAAATGGTTGAAAATGCTCAAACAAACAGTAATTCGGTAATTTCTTTAAACCTTGGTATTATTTAGATCCTAATACCATTTATCGGTTTTTTTTTGTGGTTTAGGAGTTGTAGTTGCTAGAAAAGCGACAAAAGAAATTGTAGAAAAAAACCAAAGTGGTAGTGGATTAGCTACTTCCGGTTTAATTTGTAGTGTGGTGGGAATTATCATTCAAATCTTTTTAGTACTCAGTATTCTCGTTTTCTATTCTTTAAGAATTGTAGGATATCTTATTAAACTAAAGGGCCAGTCCTGCCATGGTTTGGGCGTTCAAAGTGTCGCAAACCATGAATAGGATTGGCTTACTATGGGGAGTAGTTTAGTGTTTTATTAATAATTTCTATTTTTTGCCACATGAAGAAATTCCTTAACCGCAGGAGAAGCATTTGCAATTGATTGACAGGCAAGTGCTACTTCACGGCTGTTTTCAATATTTAGTTTGCTGATTTTTATGTTTTGCTGTGTCTTTAAAAATAATTCTGGACCTATCGTAACGCCAAGTCCTTCCTGTACCATATTAGCGATGGTTGTACAGTCGTGTACTTCAAAAAGAATAGATGGTTTAATTTGCGCTTCTGCAAATAATTCCTCAACATGTGATTGGTACATCCCTGTTGGCATAATAAAAGATTCATACATTAAATCATTCATTTCTACTATTTCTTTAGAATGAAATTGATGATCAGGGTGATAAGCGACTACCATCTTGTCTTTAATCAAAGGAACCAAATCGAAATTTGGGTTTGATTTTCCTTTTACTACAAATCCAATGTCAATAATGCCTGAATCTAACCATTCCGTAATCTCTTCATAGGTTCCTTCGTAAAATTTAAATTCTATTTTAGGATGCTTTTTCCGGAATTTTGCAAGTAATTTAGGCAATAAGCAGGAAGAAGCACTTGCAAAAGTGCCGATACGAATAATACCTGTTTCCAAGCTTGTCATAAGCGTAATTTCTTGATTAATGACTTCCACTCTTTTCAATATTTCTCTAATATGCGGCAGAATTTTTTGTCCTATATCTGTAAGTGTTATTCCTTTTTTTCGATCACGAATTAATAAAGAAACTCCCCATTCAGATTCTAAACTCGCAACTGCATGACTCACGGCAGATTGGGTCATATTTAATGTTTCAGCAGTTTCTGTAAAGCTTCCTAGCTCAACCACTTTTGCAATGATTTCGTAGCGTACGATAGTCATGAGTAATTACTCATCTCCTTTATTAAAAACATCAATTTTACTTATGTTAACATGGAACATAAAATAAAAACAGTAGTTCAAATATAAGGAGATGTACAAATTGAAAAATAATATGAATCAACTAATCATCATACTTTTAGCTTTAGGGGCTTTTGTAATAGGAACAGCAGAGTTTGTTGTTTCTGGAATTTTAGAACTGATTTCTTTTGAATTAGATATTTCAATTTCAATGGGTGGTCAGTTGATTACGATTTATTCTTTATCTTATGCTATTGGAGCTTTGATCTTGGTCATGCTAACGTCTAAATTGGATCGTAAAAAAGTACTTTTATATGCTATCTCTATATTTATTCTAGGGAATCTAGTTGCATTTTTTAGCTATAATTTTGTCTTTCTTATGTTATCTAGAGTCATTATGGCGATGAGTGGAGGGTTATACATTGTTGTTGCCACCAATTATGCTGCGCAAATTGCAGTTCCAGAAAAAAAAGGTAGTGCTATGGCAACAGTCATTACAGGTTTCACTGTTTCATTAGTACTTGGAGTACCTATCGGAACATTTTTAGCTGGACATTTTGATTGGCACTATATTTTCTTAATTATTGCGCTTGGCACAGTTTTTTTAATAATAGGACTTTACAAATTATTACCATCAATAAAAGGAAACCAACCGCTGCCATTTACACAACAGCTACAAATTATGAAAGATAAACGAGTCCTTACTGGTTTAATAACAACGATCTTTTGGATTTTAGGATATACTATGGTGTTCGCCTACATTGCTCCATTATTAAGTCATACTGCTGGTTTTTCTATAGAAATGACAAGTATCGCTTTATTTGTTTTAGGCACTTTTGCTTTTATTGGCTCACGCTTTGGAGGATATGCGGTAGACAGATGGGGACCTAATCGAACGATTTCATTAAGTTTATGTGTTCATATCATCTCTTTATTTGTACTAACATTTACACAGTATAGGGCAGTCGGTGTATTTGTCACACTAGCTTGTTGGGGAGTAGCAACTTGGACAACGACACCAGCAAAGCAGTTTTATCTGATTTCACTAAAACCACAATCCTCTGAAACAGTACTCAGTTTTAATACCGCCTTAATGAATGTTGGAATGATGCTAGGTTCTGCATTAGGAGGAATCATTATTCAGTATACAAATATAGTGAATTTAAGCTGGATTGGAGGATTATTCGGTATACTTGCACTTATTTTTATCAGATATTCTTTCTATTTAAATAGAAATTTTATGAAGAATCACCAATTTTAAGGATAAAAATACTCTCCAATACCAGCATTTCAAAAACTTGTTGAAGGTTTTGAAAGGGGAAATCATCACCCACCTTTGTAGTTGTGAAGGGAGAGGAAATGTATATTAGAACGAACGTACCGAATATCAAGTTCGCTGTGCATTTAACGCCTTTTGTATTGAAGAAGAGAACAAGGAAACTTTCATTAGAGTATGACTAATGAGTATAGGATTTGATAAATATTTTAGTTATTCCATTAAAGGGCGCGATTGTGGAAGATCACAGGCATAAAATAATCAAACTTTTTTATAAAAGATCTATACTAATTCACAAGAGAAGAATCCGTTTTGATCAATCTTTTTTCAAAACGAATTCCTTTTATTTAACGTAAAATACGAGTTTGAAAGGTAATTTTGATCAAACACTATTTTAAAGCCACAGAAAATTCTGCATCGCCTTTATCAGCTGCTAAAAAAGAACGGTCGTAAATGTCATCGGTATAAAAAGATGACTGTCTTTGATATTCTCGGAGTTGTGTATGAAACGACGGTGAAGGATAGTAGACAAGTTGCCTAGCAAAAAAATAGCTTCTTAAAGGGCTTCTTTGTCATGCCAACTTTTCCATCACTTGTTAATTTTGAAGAAAGGAGTATTTTTATCTATTAACATTCTCTGTTAGCTTGATGGGTATGTGAGGGTACCCCATCGCTATCAAGCTAAGCTTATACAACGTTAATTATAATGGAAGATAAAAACCCGATTTTCCTACGTTAAGGGAAAATCATTTCTTATCCTATTATTCAGTAGCGGTATATCATTATTATTTTTCACTGATGTATTTTTAATTTTTTGTTTCATCTCATATCTAATAATGAAATGAAACATTCTGAGTTTTTATTTCGATGCTATAAAAATTATTATGTAAAAGGTTAAATACATGTAAAACAAGGATCTCTACAAAATCCAAATTTACAATTTCTATTCCTACGAAAAAAAAAACAATACATAGTAACCCCCCCTTTTATCAGGATATTAGTAATCAAAAACATTCTGGATTTTTGTTTAATTAGTTGATTGTATGGTTGCTTATGTTATGAAAAAAGCTGTTGTTAATGAAAAATAAGCCTGTTATTAAACTGAATATTTATATATATAAAAGATTAACTAATAAAATAAAGAACCTGTACCGGTTCTTTATTTTATTAACTTTTTGGGGTTAGGATTAAGGAACTTGAATTAAATTCCTAACTATGATTTCTTTAAAAGATAGGAATTTAATTACAAATTCGTGAAGCGTTCTTAGTATGTGATTGATTCTGAAATTCATGTTACCTGTAATGACAAAAAAGGGTAATTTTATCATTATTTTATAAAATAAAATATATACTTAAGAATGAGGAACACGGTTGATACACTAAAAAAGCATTCCGCAAATGTGGGAATGCTTTTTTAGTGATGTTTAATCGAGTGTGTGTTGTTGCTTTAGCTAAATTTGAAGGATGCTAAGTTATTCGTATTATATCCATGAAGGAATACCATATTCAGAGATAGTAAAAATTTGTTTGTAGTGGCCGAAAGAAGATTATAGAAAAGGGTGGCTGAAAGGTTATAGGTATGAGTTGAAATCATTGTAAAGCATCTTCATACATTCTCCACGGACTAATGTAATTTAATTGATACTACGAGATACAAAAACATCCTGCATGTTTGAACCATGCAGGATGTTTTCTAGTCTTTGTTTTTCATAATGTAAGAAACCAGACGAAGGATCTCCAGGTATAACCATACTAATGTCATCATAAGCCCTACTGCGCTGTACCATTCCATATACTTTGGTGCTCCATTATGAGTACCATTTTCAATTGAATCAAAATCTAGTAATAAATCTAATGCAGCAATAACAATTACAATTGCACTTATGATGATACTAATTGTCCCACCTTGGTGGATGTATGGAACAGTCACCCCTAAGATGCCCAGTAAGAAAACGATAAAATACATAATAAAAATTCCAAGTGTTGCAACCGTTACAACTGAACGGAATTTTTTCGTTACTTTTACTATTCGAGTTGCATATAACACTAACATGGCAAATAAAATCGAAATTGTTAGTAATACGGCAATTAAAGCTATAGAATCACCAAAGCGCATTGTATAATACGCTGAAATACTTCCTAATAAAACCCCTTGTAATACTGCGTAAATCGGTGCGCAAATTGGGGATATGCGCGGAATGAATATAACTACAAAAGCGATAATTAGAGTAACTATTATAATTCCAATTAACACGGGTATTTTCATTGCCCCTTGTGTCATCTGTACGTAGGAATAGACAGACGCTGCAAGAAGTAAGATAAGCAAAATGAATGTTTTTACTATCGTTCCGCCAATAGTCATCGTAGAAGCATTTGTCTTCTCTTTATGAAATTTGTCTTTTTTTAATATTGGATTAGATGTTTTCATTATTTCCTCCTAAAATTTGTTTTGCGTTTAAAGTGAATTTTTTATATCTCTAGTTTCTTATCGATGATGCGGCCAGTAATCGCTACGAGTACAATTATTAACAAACAAGTAAAACATAGACCAAAAATAGTGAAATCTTCAATAGGGTAAAATGATGTATCAAAAAAATTATTCTTATCCATTAACCCAGAACTCTTAATAGTAACTGCATATGTCTCTAATTTACTTAACACATTCATTATTATTGTTTGTATTGTTGAAAAAATAGCAACGAAAATGATGAATAAAATTATTTTACTCATCCATGACTTTACTGGAAACAGCCTTATAATTGCCATGATAAAATAACAAGAAATAAGGATACTCATGAAATCGATTCCCCATAAAAGAAAAGCAAATATGTGTTGGAAGATTCCATAACTATATAACTTGTGATATTCTTGTCGGAATTCCCCGGTTATTTCCCCACCATAAAAACTGGGATCATAACCAATTACTTTTCCATCATAAAGACTTTGTGAAAAATAATATGAAAAAATTAAGCCTATACCTAATAAAATAATAAACATTAATGTGAAAAATAATAAATTCGTATATATATATTTCGAGGTTGAGATCGCTGTATAACGAATCATAGAATTTTTTAATATTTTATTGAAAGAAGGCAGCGCTATGAAAAGAAGTAAAAATGCAGCTATACCAATTATTATCAGGAATATGAGTAATATTAAATCCTTTATAAACGGAGGTAGTACCCTTGAGAGTCCTATCGTACTAAACAAAAGAAGTAAAGAAATAATAATAAAACCAGAATAAAAGACAGCTATTTTTTTTCTATTGCACTTATATAAATAGAGAAAAAGTTGATTCATTTCTCAAAAACCTCCCTAAACAACTCATGTACTGCTTTCCCTTGATGAAAACGAATTTCTTCTACGTTTTCATGTAATACAATATTTCCGTCTTTTAAAAAGATTACCTCATCAAATATATTTTCGACCTCTTCTATTAAATGAGTTGAAATGAGAATGGTACAATCTTCTCGGTAAAATTTAAGAATTAAATCTAGTACATGTTTTCTAGAAACAAGATCAATGCCACCCAATGGCTCATCTAATATATATAACTTTGCTTTCCTGGAGAAAGTTAAGATAAGTTGTAATTTTTCCACTTCACCTTTTGATAAAGCAACTATATGCTCTTCTAATGGCATTTTAAACTCAGCTATTAAGTCCATTGCTTGATGTAAATCAAAATCACTATAAAAATCCTGATAGAAAATTACAGCATCTTTTATCGTCATCCACTCGTCAAAAACAGGACTATCAGGCATAAATGAAACCATTTTCTTTGTTTCTCTTCCTACCTTCTGACCTTCAATTGTGATAGTTCCTTTAGAAGGATAACGCAAACCAGCAATCATTTTTAATAATGTCGTTTTTCCGCTACCATTATCACCAACAAGACCAATAATTTTCCCTTCAGAAATTGTTGCATTTAGATCTTGAAGCACTGTTTTTAAGTTATATCTTTTCCACAGATTTTCAATTTTTAATAACTCTGTCATTCGTTTTCCTTCCTTTTCTTTTCTTTTCTAATGAAGAATGGAGGATTGGAAGAATTTCTTCTTTCGTAAATCCTAAATTGTCCATTCCATTTATAAAATTATCAAGCAACTCTGTTGCCATTTCTTTGCGTAGTTCAGTAATCTTTTCCTCTTCACTCGTTACAAATCTCCCTGTTCCTCTTCTTGTCACAGCAATACCTTCTCGTTCTAGCTCTTGAAATGTGCGTTGAATCGTATTTGGATTCACTTGTAATTCACTGGCTAATTCGCGTACAGCTGGGATTTTGTCACCCGGTGCTAAACTACCTGTTATAATTTCCTTTTTTATGTATTCCATTACCTGAATGTAAATCGGGATATTAGGAGAAAATTCAATTTTCATTTCTTCCCTCCTCAGTATTAGTGTACTAGACGAATAATACACTAATACTGATTGTGTGTAAATGGTAATTTTTTCGAACTATATATAATAAATAAAAGATAATATATCTAGTAAATTAGCGTAACCAACAAAGTGCCATAAACGGCCGTTTTTAAAACTTTTTAATCGAGTATATTCTATTGAAAAATTATAGTTGACCACAAAACCAATATCCGATCCGATATATTGGTTTTATGAAAAAAGATATTATTAAACCCATTAAACGTATGTCATTTAGAGATGAAGTTTATCTAACTTTGAAAAAAGCAATCATTACATTAGAGCTGCAACCTGAGCAACGCTTAAATGACAAAGAGTTAGCAGAAGAATTCGGAATTAGCCGTACTCCAGTTAGAGAGGCGTTGAAACGTCTTGAGGATGAAGGACTTGTTGAATCTATTCCTGGTTCAGTTACTCGTGTTGCACCATTAAATCCTGAGGAGGCGAAACACGCATTTACTGTGGTAGCTGCTTTACACTCGTTAGCTGCTCGTTTAGCAGTACCATTATTAAAAGAATCAGATATTCAAGAATTAGAGTTCAGTAATAAAGCTTTACTATTATCTATTGAGAAAAAAGATATTATAAAAGCAATTGAAGCTGACGAGTTATTCCACAATGTTTTTCTAGATGTGGCAGGAAATCCTGAAATCATTCGTGCGTTAGAACGAAGTATATCTAAGATTCAACGTCTCGAGATTTCTCAGTTCACTTCTATAAATGGTCTAAAGTCAGTAGAACAACATCAGCAAATTATAGAGGCGTGCAGAAATAAAGATAAAGAAACAACAGCACATCTTGTAGAACAAAACTGGTTAAGTCTTGAGAAATTACTGACTTATGAGACAGATTGAGGTGAGGAATTTGCGCCCTATTTTTTTAGGTATATGTGCTGCTTTCTTTTTTGCCTTCACATTTATACTGAATCGAGCAATGGAATTATCAGGTGGTAACTGGATATGGAGTGCCTCACTAAGGTTTATTTTCATGCTTCCATTCCTTTTACTTCTTGTTATAAGTAGGAAAAAATTAAAAGTATTATTACAAGTTATGAGAGAAGATTTAAGAACATGGTTTTTATGGAGCTTTGTAGGATTTGGTCTATTTTACGCTCCATTATGCTTTGCCGCTGCACATGCCCCAGGATGGATAATTGCTGGGACATGGCAAATTACTATTATATCAGGATCTTTGCTAGCTCCTCTTTTTATTCAAACCGTTCAAACCCCAGATGGAATTCTTAAGAAAAGAGGTAAAATCCCAATGAAGGGTATGGGTATGTCATTGATTATTCTTCTTGGTATTTTCCTTATGCAAATGGAACAAGCAAAATCACTTGCTATAAAAGATATTTTATTAGGTATTATTCCTGTTATTGTGGCTTCTTTTGCTTACCCGCTCGGGAATCGTAAGATGATGGAGGTTTGTGGAGATCGTCTAGATGCTTATCAACGTGTCCTTGGAATGACATTAGCTAGCTTACCATTGTGGTTTTTACTATCCTTGTACGGTCTTTTTACAGCAGGAGTTCCTAGTAAAGAACAAACTATGCAATCTATTTTAGTTGCTATTTGTTCGGGTGTATTTGCAACTATCTTATTTTTTAAAGCGACTGATATGGTTAAAGGAGATATGCAGAAACTTGCTACTGTTGAAGCAACACAATCTATGGAGGTACTGTTTGCTGTTATCGGAGAACTAATTTTATTACATTCTTCATTCCCTTCTATTTTATCTTGGTGTGGCATGTTTGTAATAATGCTAGGAATGATAGCACATAGTTATGTTTCCCATAAAGGTGAAACAGCGTATAACCAAAATATTAGTGCTTAATTGATATTTAAAATGTACAGTATGAACCCTTTTCTAGTTAGTATAGGTAATTTTATTACTTTTTTTAAAATGTATTATTATAAGTTTCATGTCAGAAATTGATTAAGTAAAAGAATATGAACAAAAGCCGATGCCCTTAATATATAGGGAAATCGGCTTTTTCTTTATAAAATTTTACTTAGCGTACGAAATTTGCGTTTTGTTGGCGCTACCCCATCGCTATCAAGCTAAGCTCATACAACGTCACTTATAGTAGAGGTTATTTCTTTTTTTCTAGAGGATACATGTAGGGAATTTAAAGATTTGCATACGAAATAAATCCTAATGGGTTTTGTTTTTTTAAATTAAGCTGCATGATTATGAGACATGGAATAATTGTATACGACGCCTAAAATATCAAAGACTGTTTTCTTCTCATACCTATGGGATTTTCGCCCGTTTTGCTGTAGAAGGTTGAACAGGCGAAGTAGTATCTTTGATAACTTTTGGGTGTCTTTTTGTATTGTTTGGAATAGAAGAAGAAAATAGTTTTTAATCATATATATGGCCTTATATTCACTCAGTTCTCGTTTCTTTTTCATAAGAAGTAATCGCCGCATTTGAAACATAATAGAAGAACAGATTAGAATGGCAATCAGTTGCCCATACAAATGGCATTCCAATCGTTCTGGTTTTATCTTTTTACAATGATGAATTTGAAAAAATGATTTCCACGTTTTAAATAAAATCTCGATTTGCCAACGTAAAGAATACCAATCATGTACGTGCCCCATCGGGACAATATCTATAGGGGTGTTTGTCATATACACATTTATACCACTGAGCCGTTTACTACGAGGAGAATATGTCATGCCTTTCTTTTTCTCTCGAATAGCTTGATCTCGTAGGCGTTTTTGTTGTTGTTCTTTGGTAAGTCGATGGACGATGACACGAGTTGGTACTTTGTCATTCATCCCTACATAAGCATCTGCTATTTCATAGGTTTGCCCTGAGTGTAGAGAATTCATCAAATTCTCTATATCTAACTGAATGTATTGCGTATTCTTCTTTATTCGTCCATCTTGAAAGTAATCTGGGTTAGGATTTTTCTGATAAATACGTGTATTGGATTTAATGCAAGAGATATAGTAAGCTTTCTTATCGTGTATATGTTGAAGATCTTTGAGGTGAAAATAACCTAAATCTCGGATACACAAATCATTCGCTTTCACAGTCGGAACGCACAAAGAACCGTAGGTTCGATCATGTTGTTTACCTGGTCCTGTATGAATGTGGAGAAACTGTCCACTTAACAAATCATATTCAAGTTGAATTTTCACACCAGCCTTATGGCTACAACCACCTGCACCAGGATAAGCCGATGAAAATACATCTGGAAGTTGAAATGCAGTAGAATCTAAGATACGAATACGCTTAAAAATAGAATTATATGAAGTAGAAAACAGACTAGATGAAGATAATTTCTGGTTCAGAAGTTTAGCTAATACTTGTTGTAGAAACTGCACGGCTGCGGCGTTAAACCTTTGATTTAGTCCCTCAGGACTGATAAGTACTGCTGTTGATGCTTCTAAACAACTACATAACTGGGTTAAGGAAGTTTTTGCTACACTTTGGCTTAGCCATACGCATAAAGCTACTAAATCTTGTGCTTGATACTTACTTGTTCGCTGTACAAATCCAACATCTCTAGCTAGATTCTGTAAGGTATTTGGGGATAAAAGACTCTGAATCTCCTGTGCAAATAATTGTAAGTCGTTAGATACAGAATTAGACATACAAAAAACGCCACCCTTTCCTATAATTCTACAGTAAGAATAACGTCTTTTTTGCTTAATACATAGTGTGAAACCTTAGCTTTATGGCAATGTGAAGGTACCTCATTTAGTCGTTTGATAACATTACATATTTACATAATTTTCTTAATCAAAAGCTACCATATTCATGTTTTAAAAGAGAATATACCTTAGAATCACAATACATACCATTGATCATTACACTTTGTCTCATTGTTCCTTCATATTTCATTTTTAGCTTTTGCATAACTCGTTCAGACGCTGTATTCCTTATGTCGCATCTTCCTTCAATACGATTTAAATCTAATTCTTGAAAGCCAAACTTTATTAGTTCTTCTAAAGCTTCAACGATAACTCCTTTTCCCCAATACAGTGGGTTAATAACGGCTCCTAAAGAAGCGCTACTGTGTGATAATTTCCAGATGCCACAGGTTCCAATAGTTTTCTGATCACCCTTAAAGATAATAGACCATATGAAAGACTTACCTTTCTTAGCTGTGTCCATCGTATTTTCTAAAAAAATACGAGTTTCATCTTTATTTTTGTGTACCTCTCGAGGTACATATGTAGTTGTTTGAGGATCCGAATAGACTTCAAATAAATCATCTAAATCATGAAAATCTAGTTTTTTTAATAAAAGACGCTTTGTTTCTAATTTTGGAATTTTATATGTATCTTCCATACTCTCACCTCAGTTAATCTTTATTTATATATTATATATCTTATTCATGTAAAGTTTATATAGCCTATCATTATAAGTAGTCAACAATGAATAGAATTTTCATTATAGGGGGATTTTGATTTTTAGGTTGATAGCGATGCGTCAGTACCCCAATTAGGCAGACTAAAAATTTTAGTCTGCCTAATTGTTTTTAAATGGATAATTTATATGTTTATTTATTATATCTTTGAAGAAATGTCGTAACCTTCTCTTTTGCAAACTGAGTACTCAAACTACCTGGGTTTATATCGAATCCATGGTCAACGTCCGGAAGAAGGTAGAATTCATGAGCTACATTTTTCACAGTCAGTTCTTTGTCTAACATTTCACCTTGTTCTACTGGAACTATACGGTCACCTGTTCCTAATAATGTAATGGTCGGTGGTGTGTTGTCTTGAATATAATTGATCGGTGAAAGTAATTTATATCGTTCGGCAAATTGTGAAACAGTGCCTCCAATATACTCTTCCATAACACCGTGTACATAATTAGTGCTCGGATTATCATTATAAAACATTGTCATATCTGCTGGCCCATACATGTTAATGACAGAGTTAACATGTACTTCTGGAACATTAGTTGAGGCTGGTAACTGTTCTTCCCCCATACTATAAGCAGCCAACATAGCGAGATTCCCTCCTGCCGATTCCCCCATTACATTTATTTTATTCGGATCAATCTGATAGGTATTTGCATTCTGTAATACCCATCCTAGTGCAGATTTGATATCTGCTACTTCATCTTTCCATCCTGCTTGTGGGGGCATACGATATTGTACGTCAAAAACGGTGTATCCTAGGTCATTTAGCCATTGTTTCCAGTGTGGAGCTTCCCCTTTATCACCCGATACCCATCCTCCTCCATGCACTAGTACAACAGCAGGCTTTAATTTGTTTTTTGAAGTCTCTTTAGCTGGCCACACATCCATCTTTAATTCAATACCATCCGTATTTTTTCCATACACTACATTCTCCATGGGTTTTGTTAATATAGTTTGTCTGTTGAAAAAGTGGGAACTAAGAGAAACAGTAGCGTCTTTACTGTTAGCATAGCTCAACATACTAGTAATTGGCTGTACAGTTAGAAAGATTAATAGTAGTGACAATGGTACTAAAATCACCTGTGCAATTTTGGCTTTTTTCCAAAAAGCTAGTATTAAAAGAACTATTATGAACAATGTTACAATTAATAGAGACACTGGAAATAACGCTGTAGCCCAAGCGAGTGAACTCATTAATTTATCCATATCACTTGGATTCAGAATATAGTACGATATTATGCCAATGATAGGGAATACTACTAATGTTAGGATGGTTAAAATCCACTGTATAATGCCTCTAGGTATCCAAGATGTTGTATGTTTCATTTTTATTTAACCTCCATATTATTTAGATTTTAAGTATAAAGTATTTTCATCTCATTTGCTATTTAAGGGGGCTCGCCGCATCGCTATCAAGCTAACTAGAGAAAATACCCCCTAAAAAGAAAAAGGCGTTATTCTTTCTGAGAAATCATAGGAAAGGATAACGTCTTTTTATCAATATGGGGTATAGCCGAGATACGTGTAAAAATAGGTCATAGACTTACGTCTATTTCCAATTACGTTTGAAATCAGCTATTATATTTCCATAAAATCACAGATTAGATGATATTTAGCTAATTGTCTAAAGAAAATGTATGCATAGCTTTGCTGTGTGTTTTATCAATGTAGTTTTTGGATAATATTTGGTCAAGTTGATACTAATACCCTCGATAAACGAAAGAAAATTAAGAGTGTTCCGAGAAAAAGTAATTAAAGAACGCTCTTAATTTATTTAATTGGCATTCCATTAAAACGCTCATTTACAGAAGAACATTATTCAAGTGAAGCCCTCTATAATTCAATTACAACACCTTGAAAGTTTATGATACTATCCTGATCACACTTTTTATATTTAATGTTTTAAGAAAAAAAGCTATACTATAAGCGAAACTAAAAATCAGAAAGGAAATACCAGAACATGGAAAACTATTTGCTATTTATCCTTACAGCACTCCTTATTATAATGATGCCTGGTCCCGGTTTTGCTTTAGTTACAAAAAACACTATCTCTCATGGTAGAAATGGTGGGATAAAGACCGTCTTAGGAACGG
>NZ_WIPE01000060.1:62027-65681 GCF_009760835.1 Bacillus sp. EE-W1
TGGAATGATGATTCATACAATAATGGCTACACTAGGACTCTCTGCTATCTTAATGAAATTTGCTATGCTATTTACATTAATAAAATATGCTGGGGCATTTTATTTAATTTATTTAGCTGTAAAGTCAATTAAAAGTGCCTTTTCTAAAAAAGAAGATATGTCAGGTTCAGTGGAAATAAACTCTAAGGATATTGGAACGGTTAAAAGTTTTAGACAAGGATTTACCACGGCAATCTTAAACCCAAAAACGGCTGTATTTTTCCTTAGTTTTCTACCCCAATTTATTGTGAGTAATCAAAGTCATTTCTTCCAATTTCTTTTGTTGGGACTCACATTTACGACTTTGACAGCAATATGGTATTTACTTTATATCTCTCTAATACGTCAATTAAGAACTTTTTTAAGAAAAGAAAAAGTGAACCGTACAATAGAGGGTATTGCTGGCACAGTATTATTAGTATTTGGAGTTAGGCTATTTTTTCAAAAATAACTATGTAATAGAGAGATTTTAAAACTTTCAGTTTTTCCAATAAATGAATCAATATAAAAAGTATGGCTTTCAAACAGTAAAAAAGTTAACAAACAGGTGTGTTTGTGGAATAAGCTTCAATAAAATAACCAAAATTTTTATAAAGAAGTGAATCGATTATATTAAATAAGAACATGTTTTAATTAACATGTTCTTTATATTTGCCTCTATATCATGATGGTTGTTTTTTTGCCGCGATGGTATTATTACGGAAAACGATCCAATCGAACAAGAAAAACGTATTAAATACAATGATTTAATCACCAATTCTGTAATTTTTCAAAATGTAGTAGATATCACTATAATTTTATGGCAACTAAAAAAGAAGGTTATCGCTTTTCACGCCAAGATTTAGAAAGGCTAAGTCCTTATATGACTAGGCATATAAAACGCTTTGGGCATTATGTAATTGATTTACAGAAAATCCCCCAACCAATAGAAGAAGCAATCCCTTTATAAACTCAATAGGTCATAGTTGAAAAAAGTAAGTCTATGACCTATTTTTACACGTATCTCGGCGGTACCCCATTTAAAAATAATACAAATAAATTGAGAAAATTTCGAACGACTTGAACATTATTACATACTTAATTATAATTGATTAGAAGTTGAAGTAGTAATCTGTCATCTATTCCTTCACTTTAAAGAAGATTGATCTCAATCTTCTTTTTTTTGCTGCATTGGCCTCTCCCCTCGAAGGAAAAAGAATTACTTGATAATAGTGGAAATTGCTTGTTTGTAAATCAGTTGTTGCTTACCATGAATCATCATAAGGACTGTAAATTTATCTGTTGCAAGGATCTGCCCACGCACTGGAACGCCATTCTTTAAAAATACAGTAACAGCCCCTTTTTTCTTTTTCAATTGTTCATACATATCTTCTTGAAAATTAAACATGAAATACGCCCCCTGGTTTGTTTGTATTTACTTTTCTTCAAATACCTGCTGCTTTTCATTGTTAGATATTTGTGATTCTCATTCACTTTCTATTTTTCTAAACCATTTCCTATTTTATTTAGATAATTGCATTTTGATCAGGGTATCCACTACACGCACCCAGAATTTCAGCGCCGTGTAAAGGAGATGGGCATTAGACAATCAATGTCACGTAGAGGAAGCTGCCTAGATAACGCTCCAATGGAATCCTTTTTTGGTCATATGGAAGATGAATTAGACTATAAGTGTTGTCAAACGTTCCAATCTCTTGGGCAGGTAATAGAGGGTTATATGCAAGATTATAATTATGATCGTTATCAATGGACACTCCAAAAAATGGCCCCGGTACAATACCGGAACCATCTTCTAAGTGCCTAATTTTTAAAGGTCTTCTTATTAAACTGTCCATTTTATAGGATACAGTTCACCTTGTCATCAGCTTTTTTCGTAAATTACTTCTCTTTTGGAAGCACTATACCTTTATACAACTGAACTGTAATAAGGTAATAAGTAGCGTAGATCACTATGAAAATCACCATTGGAAGCCAAATACGGAAATACGGATCAACCATAATGAATGAGAACATGTTCATTCCGATAAATACATGTGCAATACCGACAATGGCTGGGAATAAAAATACTAACAATAGCTCCTTATAAATGGACTTTGTTAATAGTTCACGACGAACTCCTATTTTACGTAGCATTTGATATCGTTTCATATCTTTTGTTGCACCAGAAAGTATTTTGAACATTAAGCAACTCGCCATCATTGCTAAGAAAGCAATTCCTAAGAAGAAGCCCATAAATACAGTTCCACTTGTAAAGCCGTATATAGCTTCATAATAACTATATTTACTTTCTAGCTGTTCTTTTTTCAAATATTTATACTTTGTTAATTGTAACTGGTCAAGTTCTTTCCATTCTTTTTTATATGTTTCAAAATCATTCGTTTTGCCAATGACAACATACTGCTCTTTACTTTGGATTTGATTGTACATTTTTTGATCTACAATTTTAATATGCTGTTGTTGATATAAGTAACGTGGTTGTAACTCATTAAATACACTAATCCATTCTTCCGAGAGAACTGGTCCATTATCTACCTTTTGTGTACCCATTTCTACAATTGCCCCGACTGGAAGATCACTTGTAATACGTTTAACTTGAGTAGAATCTTTTTTCTCGAATCCAAATTGTATGAGAGGTCGATTTTTCTCTAGATCCTCTTTTAAATAATAAACAAACTTTCGATCTACTTTGTAACGATATTCATTTTTTTCTTTAAATTTGATATCGCCTAATATTTTTTTCTCAGCCGCTGCTGGATTATGAATTGCTACATCATATATATTATTCGTATCAACAGTAAGTCCTACGTTATTTTTAAAGGCCATCCCCCCCGTAATTGCTCCAACAGCAAATGCAATTAACATTGCTACAGTTGCTAGTACTTTTGTTAAGTCATTCATACGAAAGCCTAGCTGAGCGAACGTAAAGGAATTCAGTCCTTTTTCATTCAAGTGCTTATTTCGTTTCCACAATTTAATGACAGGCGGTAATATGAACATAAAAATAAGGTATGTTCCTAATGTCGTTGGTACTGCAGCTATAGGCAGTCCACCTAACCCTAAATCTTCTATGTTTATTAATACTACATATCCAATAGCTAATGAAATAACGCCAATTCCTCCTGCAAAAAATGTTTTTACCCCTTTTGTAGAAGGCTTGTCTATTTTTGTATCAGAATGAACAAGTTGTAATATTGTAATACGGGATAATTTTGCAGTATTCATAATTGCAGCCAAGAAAAACAGAATTAAGAAAAATACTGCTGTGACACGCATAGATGGAACGTAGAATGCATGGTATCCATTAGAAGCAAACTCTAATTCCTTCATCAGGAGTTGCCCAATCCCTTTAGAAAGACCTATACCTAATCCAATACCAATAATAAGTGAAGTTATTCCAAGTACTAACGTTTCCATAAACATCAGTAGTGTAATTTTGTGTTTTTTTGCTCCTAACATCATATACATACCGAACTCTTTTTGCCTTAGTGATAGTAAAAATGAATTCGCATATAAAATATAAAAGAAGGTGATGATCGCTAATAAAAACGAACCAATTAGAAAGACATATTCAATGGAATTAATCATTGAATTCGCCTTAATAAAGGCTTCATTCAT
>NZ_WIPE01000060.1:65929-67777 GCF_009760835.1 Bacillus sp. EE-W1
ACGCTGACAGTAACTTGCACTATATGGATCGTGTGTAACCATCATAATAGAAACACCTTGTTCTTCATTTAAGTTTGTCATTGCGTCTAGAAGACTCGTTGCGTTTTTAGAATCAAGCGCCCCTGTTGGCTCATCTCCTAAAATAATAGCTGGCTCATGTACAAGTGCACGTGCTGCTGCGGAACGCTGTTTTTGTCCACCAGATACTTCAGATGGATACTTTTGAAGTATCGTTGAAATCCCTAACATTTCAGCTACTCTTTCTACTTTTGGTCCAATTTTACGTGATGGAACACCTTGAAGTGAAAGTGGCAATGCGATGTTTTCATAAATCGATAAGTTTTCGAGCAAGTTGAAATCTTGGAAAATGAACCCTAACTTTTGAGAACGGAAATCAGAAAGTTCTCCTTGTTTCATTTTTGTAATATCCGTACCTGCAATTTCAACAATGCCACCCGTTGTTTTATCTAATGTTGAAATTACATTTAATAAAGTTGTTTTCCCAGAACCAGATGGCCCCATGATTCCGACAAATTCACCCTCTTGAATCGAGAACGATACGCCTTTTAAGGCATGTGATTGATTCTCGTCTTTTTTACCGTATATTTTCTGGACATTTTTTACGTTTACTACTGGTTTGCTCATATATATCCTCCTACATTTTGTTTTCTGGTTCCTATTTTGCGCTTTTTCGACACTATCTGCCATTGGTTCACCTTACATTTACCTTACACTTTCGTAATATAACAAAAAGAAAAAGTCAGGTTTATATGCTCGCTTGGCATATATCCTGACTTTCTCATATTTTAAAACAAAAATGGACAACTCCGTAGTTTGATGTTCTTTGTTTAAAAACTATTTTGATATTTCTCCAACAGACTTAACGCTTAATTCATATGTAAACCATAGTTAGATAATATGAAGGTAAAATTCCTTGATAATTAATAGTTGATAAATACTCTATCATTGTGAGCTAGTATTTTATCATTTTGGCCAAGAACACTCCTTCCTCAAGGAACGCGAAGTGAGTAGGTGGGAGATGAATTGGCTTCGGACAAGGAATGGCAGGAAGCCATCTTAATTGTTCGACATAAACAAACTGTTATTACACTATCTATCGAATGTATGTTTGTTGTACAATAGACATATATCGAAAAGGAGGTGAAATGATGATGATCAATAAAGCATATAAATTTCGTATCTATCCAAATAAAACACAAGCGACCCTAATCAATAAAACGATTGGTTGTTCTCGCTTTGTATTCAATCGCTTCCTATCTCTATGGGATCATGCATACAAAGAAACAGGAAAAGGTTTGACATATGGTACATGCTCTGCCAAACTCCCTGCCATGAAGAAAGAATTTGTTTGGCTAAAAGAAGTGGATAGTATTGCGATTCAGTCGTCTGTTCGCAACCTTGCGGATGCTTATACACGCTTTTTCAAAAAACAAAACAGTGCCCCGCGTTTCAAATCTAAGAAGAACAACGTACAATCTTACACCACAAAACAAACAAATGAAAACATTGCCGTTATAGGAAACAAAATAAAATTGCCAAAACTAGGTCTTGTTCGATTTGCCAAAAGACGTGAAGTAAAGGGACGTATTTTAAATGCTACAGTTAGACGGAATCCTTCTGACAGATACTTTGTGTCATTGTTAGTTGAGACAGAAGTGCAGGAACTACCGAAAACACATTCTCACATTGGAATAGATGTAGGACTAAAAGATTTCGCCATTCTGTCAGATGGAAAACCCTATGAAAATCCGAAGTTTTTTCGATCGTTAGAAGAGAAGTTGGCAAAAGCACAGCGTGTTCTTTCTAGAAGAACGAAAGGATCTTCTA
>NZ_WIPE01000060.1:68015-71586 GCF_009760835.1 Bacillus sp. EE-W1
CATTTGCTTCAAGCCAATTATGTTCTTGTTTTGGATATCAAAATAAAGACGTTAAAAATCTAAACCTACGTGAATGGGACTGTCCTTCTTGCCTTGCGCACCATGATAGGGATATTAACGCAAGTATCAATCTAAAGAATGAAGCGATAAGACTTCTAACCGCAGGGGCTGCGGGGTTAGCCTAATCAATTAGAGTTCGATAGAACTCTTTACTTAGGAATCCCCCTCTTCTAAACGAAGTGAAAGTGGGGGTAGTTCAAAGAGGAATTCATTGTCAAAGTTTTGAAGTGTTTTTATATGATTGAAATGATTTGGTATAGACACGTTATTTATTAAAACTCTATGAAATTCTATAAAAGCCTTTGACGGAAAACCTTTATAATATTCTTTTAAAGAATCAATAATCCCATTACACAAATCCTTTACAAGCTCCCAATCCTTTTTTGTAATCACTGTTTCTAATGTTGCACTACAAATGCTCTCTAACCCTGAGATATAAGTAATAAAACAATCTTCAAGATACTCTATAAAGTCATCATTCTCCCTAGTTAGGGGTAACTTTCCAACCTGCTTATACAAATCAATGATAGGCAGCACTTCTAAAACCCAGTTTCTTAAACGAGTAATTTTTTTAGCGTCTTTCGAGAAATCAGATAGTGAGAATTCACTGGCTTGCTTTTCATTATAAGGATAAAATTTAATTTTCTTAGGTTCATCTATTTTTTGTAACTCTTCATATAAATTAAATGCAATATTGACATCCTGTTTACTAACATTAGTGTCTTCTTTTATATGAGTTAGTTTAACTGCTTTCTCTATTAAATCTGTTCTTAATTTGAAAATAGTAATCACATCACTTTTCAAACGAAAATAATTAATTAAGGTTTTACACTTTCTCAATATTACAGTATCAATTTTCTTATATAATTAAATTATTCTCTTTATTTATTTTATGTATCTGTTCCCTTTGAACCCTACTATTATAGGGTTCCTTTTTTATAATCATATATTTATTAATTAATTTATCGATTTCCTGACTTAAATGGAGAACTTTCGTATGACTAAAACCATGTTTTTTTACTAATTCTACTAATTGTAATTTTTTATTCTCTATTAGATCATTTAACTTCGCCACTAACATAAACTTTTTTCTTTCACACTCCCCCTGAGCAAAATAAAAAGAGCTGCTCCCAGCCCTTGTATACTAAAAATCTATATTATTACATTATGAATTTTCCCATAATCTATTATAAATGAATATTTATGAAGCCAACAACAATAATTTTAGTGTATTTAGAAATAAAAAAGTAGCAATATTTCATTACTGCTACAACTTCTTTATAAATTCATTATTAATAAAAACATATTCTTCTGGTTCATCAGCTTCACCATACCAAGCTTCCAGCTTTATCATATGTTCTGCTACTTCTTCTAATATCAAATTCATAAATAATGAAATAGGTGTCACATTATATTCTGTATCTCTATAATTCTTTAGATTGGCTATAAATGACCATTCGTAACCTTTTAAATTTGTATAATAGTCATTCTCTTCTTCCCAGTTTCCTGTACTTATTAATTCCACCAATTCTTTATATTCATCCTTTATAATTACTTTACCTCGAAAGGCTGTATACATTTCAAAAGACAATTTTTTCACCCTCTTAAATTCATTATGAATTTAATTAACATATATATCTTAACTACACAATAGAAGGTTTTAAAAATCGTATTATGTTTCCCTTTTCACTAAATTCACTCTCATTGTTACAATTTTTTGAGGTAAGATCAACTATATAACTCTCTGAAATTTTAAAAGTTCTTTCCTCATTAAACATTGTCAAAGGAACTGATACTCCAACATTATTATCTAAATGACTTAGTACCATTACAGGGATAGTTTCTCCTTTTAATAAATCAACATATGAGGTCTTAACTTTATAATAATGCCCTTCTAAAAAATGCATTTTTCCGTTTATTAAATCCACTGCAACTCCATTATTACAATACGCTAAGCTTTGATTTGAAAAATGAATATCATCCGATACTTTAATAAATTTCATTGTTTTATTATCAAATATATAGTAACCCTCTCTTACTACAAAGAGATTATGCGGATTGATAAACTCTAGCAAATAATGTGTGATTTCAAAGCTAGTATCTCCCTCAATCATTTCTCTGTATTCTACATAAAGTTTCTCTAACTTTTTAAATGTACTTAGTTTGATCCCCTGATTTGGTCTTGATGCAAGTGTTAAGTCATCTAATACCCATTTAGCCACGTATGTTGACGTTGGAATCATTTACAATATACCCCCTTCAAAATTTTATATATGAACATATAAACTATTTAAATTTAATAAATTGGACTCTACTTAAAGTATAGGCAGAATCTATTTAATAACTAAGATAATTCTCTAACTTTTTCATAATAAAATGTTTAAAAATAATAATGAGTTATTCAGTTTTTCAGTTTGTATTTAAATGGTGGGTTTCAAGGATATGTGACCGATTCGGGGTATGGGGGCCATCCTCATGTATAAGGGTTACAACGCTAATGTTCACTATAAAACCCGACATAAGATCGATTATGTTGGGTTTTATATGATTGTCTTTATTAAAAATTAAACATTATTTAAAGAATCTATAAAATCGCCTATAACAGACATTCAAATTACATTTTTTGAAGTTTGGTCCCTGAAATTCACGTACCCCTAGCAGATGACAGCACTCCCTCTTACGAGAGTAATCCTGTATCTCTTGCTTTTTGCACGGCTTCTTCCTGATTTTTGACTTCTAGCTTGTCATAAAGAGTAGAGGCATAATTTCTAACTGTGCCATTTGATAAGTAAAGTTTCGAAGCAATTGTTTTATAACGGATTCCTTGAGACAAAAGATTCAAAATCTCCAACTCGCGTTTCGTTAAGCCATACTCTTTCCCATCTGACTTCAATTCGACTGACTCTTCCTCATCATTTCCATCCGTTGTGTTTGTTTTGTTAGTCCTTATCCTTCCTCAACAAATAAGATCAGAAAATCCATGTACAAAAAAAGAGCGCTTTTCTTCAAAGCCCTCTCCAATAGGAATTTACCAATCCTTACGCTTATCACAGTCCCGATCACGATCATGATCATGATTACGTCTACGACGACATTCATCACAGTCACAGTCACGTCTACAACGACGGTCATCACAATCTCTATGTCTGCGTCCGCAGAACATTAAATCATTCCAAAATCTATTACAATCTCTGCAATGTCTGAAATTACAATTACATCCCATAAATATGATTACCTCCTCTTAACTTTAAGATTCATCATATCTTATGCTAAAAAACAAAAACAGCTTGTTTACTAGTCTACTTTCTGCATTTTAAAGTAATAATATTATTATCTAGTCTTTAAGCTTCAAATCCATCTCACCCCTTATCTTTCCTTAACAACAAACAAGACGCCACCTAGATTACGGCAGCGTCTACGATAATTGCTATTGGTTTAATCGATTTATTTACCCTCACGTCATTTATTTCTTTGCTTCCATACCTCATTCTTTTTACAATAAGTATTCTTA
>NZ_WIPE01000060.1:71596-74192 GCF_009760835.1 Bacillus sp. EE-W1
GTCAGCTGTATTACCAGGAATGCTATATTTTTTATTGTTTTTCTTATCCTTCTTCTTCAGCCTCTTCTCTTCTTGTAAAGCTTGCAAATCCGCCTTCCATTGTTTCAACAAATCCTTTTCACGCCCCATCGAATTTGTACCCCTTGGATTAAAATGTGAATCAAATAATTAGATTCTATCTATTTATATAATCATTTAATTCAAATGACCATTTTGTACAAAATAAAGAGCACCTTACGATTGCAGGTGCTCAAATATATGAAGTGGGGTTACCCCATACTCCAATATATGCTTGTCCTTATAAAAGGTGCAAAATAAAAAGAGTACCCGTCCATTAGGTACCCTTCAACAAATAAGTATGGCGCTCCAAGTTTCACCTCATATGATAACTCGTCCCACGGATTCATCATATGCTTGCCTTATTAGAATGTTCACTGTTTTAATGTGTAATTTCTATATAACAAAGAAAAAAGCATCCATTTTGGATGCTTAATGTGTACTAATATTAATATTGAATAGCTCTATTGATAGACTTTCTAGAACAATGAATATACTAGCTGAAGCTGATCTATATCCAATATTTTTTCCTGTAACATTAATAGTAATCTCCGCCAAATGGGTTTGCACATCATCTTTTTCAAAAATTTTATCTTCAACCTTTTCAATTATTGCTACATTATCTACTTCTTTAAAAGTTTTCAGCAATTTTGTTTCTAATAAAGTAAAATCAAAATTTTCATCTTTAACCACATCAAATTTAATCTTCATTTTTATTTCCCCATTTTTAACTACTTAATATATTAACATTAATATAATTATATATATTTTTATTAAGTAATTCAAAAGTTATGTTTTTCAAAACTCCCCATAGTTCACATATCTAATGGAGAGAAATAAAAAAACAAATCGTAAAAGTTCCTCTTCCAAGGTCAAGATAACTCTCAACCTTCTCCACGCCTCCGCGTCACCGAGTAACGTTATTATAATGGGAACGCTATCCCCAAAACGTATTCTTTTTTCAAAGAACTGTTTATCGGAATAGTTTATAATTTTTACGTTTTTATTTAGTCCCCCAAAAAGTTCGCGTTTTGTTCGCGCTTTTTAGATTATTCCCAGCGCTGTAGCAATCAACTTAACCCCACTCTGCTTCTTCTCATAGAAGTATGTCTTCTTGGGTAATAGATCGTGATAAACATCTGAATCCTTTACTCTCTCAATTGTCAGGAACTTTCGTTCTACAATATTACGCTCATCCTCATCTAATAAGTTATTAAGTGCCTTTTCAACCTGCTGCACCTTCCATTTACTCATATTCCTTGAATCACGTAACTCAGGAAACAAACTGTTCCCTTCTTTCTCCACGTCATTGCTGAATCGCATCTTGAGTGCTCTGTATTCCTTTAATACGCTTACTACGTCCTTTTGTACTTTCTTATCATCGATATCCGGTGACAAAGTCAATTGTCTCTCCAAGTTGGAGTCCTCCTATTTCAAATTTCGGTTTTTATATTCACATCAGGTACGTGAAATTTTATTGTCAAACTACTGAATAAGGGCATGATGACTACAATACAGCCCCCACCAACTGTTAGTCATTGTTCCGCTATCCATTAAGCCTTTTGTAATTTACGTTTCTTGTTATTCATCTTCTCTTTTGCTGCTTCAATGTTATTCGCTACCCTTGTATGGTCCTGATCAAATTGAATCATGCCATCTATTACCGGTGTAAATCCTTGCTCATCGATGTATTGTAAATAATCAATCGGCGCTCGTTCTGTCTGATCTACTAAGTATCCATAAATACCTAAGTCTGCTCTCGGTATAGACTTCTTGCCCTTCGGTTGATGAGACATCCTTACATAAGATTGAATGACTGATAGTGGTACAACGAATACCGACTTGTCCTTGCTAAACTCAATAAGGAAGAAACAAATCGCTCCCATCTTCTCTGCTTTCTCCAGGTAATCTAGTTGATGCTGTGTAATATTCTTTAAATCAAAACGTTTAGCATTCTCTGTAGACTTCGCTTCAAACGCAATAGCTCGTCCCTTATAAACGCCATCATAGTCCACTGTACTTTTAGCTTCATAGAATCTATTTAATACACGGCCACCTTTACAGGAGTCGGACGCTTGTTTACAAGCGCCACTCCACCTCTTTGATACATTTCGTTCGCTAGATTGATAAGCATTTCAAATGCCATTCCACGGTTTCCTAGTCCCTTTGTTATTCCTCTCTTTCTATTCAAAGAATTATTTTGTTAAAAAATTCATTTCGATTTATAACCGCTATCTTTTTCTTTAATTTCCCAGTAAAATTAAATGGAAATATTTTAATAACATAGGAGGAAGCAATGAAGCATAACATCAATCTATGGTCCTTTATATGTTCTTTGATTTGCGTTGGACTATTCCGTTTATATTTTGAAATTCCACTTGAACTATTCAAATTTTTCACGGATTCATTACACATTCACCCTTTATTTATATTACTAGTTTTAGCAATAGGAACTTTTTTTGCTGGCATTATAGGATTTTCTAAGATGAATAATTGGATTGCGATGCTTAGGAGTGTAGCAACAGTCTTACTAACATTG
>NZ_WIPE01000060.1:74202-74854 GCF_009760835.1 Bacillus sp. EE-W1
ATTATCAGTGTTTTTAACACTAACTTTGATTGTGGGCTATGCATTAAGTTAAACGTAGTTTCTTATGAATAAAACTCAATATTCCGTCAATAATATAGATGACATTAGATTTTTCCCCTTGTTCCCCCTTGGAGATGAGCAGTTAGTTTTTGCTAACTGCTCTTATATTTATAACAAAGATAAGATTCTTTAGAATGATTCTTCTTTATTTCTCAATATAAGGAGCCTTGGATTTTCATTAACACTCCTGTAGTATATAAACAAAGAGTAAGGTAAGAGTTACTCTTTGCTATTTTAGGAAAGGTTCTGTTGGAGACAACAGGACCTTTTTTTCGTAAAGAGATGGTTTTGTTTAATTTTTCACCACTAACCACAAAAAATATCTTGCAATCGTTATATACTGAATTAAATCAATAGATTAGGAGTAGATCAAATGCTAGTTACACTTGAACTTATTCTTTTCATCCTTATAGCAATTAGTGCTGTTGGCTATTTAATAAAAGAATTTCAAAAAACTAGGAAAAGAACACTTGGAATTTCAATAGAATTTTGGGTTCTTTTCTGGTCAATATGGAGAATATCGGCTATCATAATCTAATTTGTAAAATATAATCTCTATTGATTAAAACTCAATATTCCGTCAATACTGTAG
>NZ_WIPE01000060.1:74864-80045 GCF_009760835.1 Bacillus sp. EE-W1
TTTCTCCTTGTTCCCCCTTGGAGAACCGAGTAGTTAGCTTTTGCTAGCTGCTCTTTGTTTGTAAAAAGCACTCAATTAACTGGGCATACATATAATATTCTGTGTTCCTTTCTCTATATATTGAAATAGTCTTTACAAATGGATAATCTCGTCACGAGAGCACTTTATTAAGTGCTCTTTTTAGGTTTTAAACTAATGAAAAATGAAATATTTACCATGAAGGTAATTGTTAAATATTTTACGCTTATACAGTATAATGGGATAGTTATTGTGTATTGGCATTAAGAGGAGCGTCCTGATTAAGCGCTTCTCTTTTTTTATAAAATAGCTCCAAATTACTTGGACACATTTACCAGTTCATTCAACACAAATATCATGTTAAAATCCCTTGTGAATACGACATAACTCAACTTGGTGAAGCCCTGTAATATTTCCTGTGGGGCTTCTTTTTTTACAAGCAATTATTTAATTACGCTGACTACCTTGATGTACAAAATAACGATTTTGTTCACTTTTTTGATACATTTATGAAACATTCATATGTTATCTTCAGTAAGTTCTATTTCCTTTATAATATTGTGTGAAGTATACCAACAAACGAAGCCCTAGAGCCCTAAATCTAGGGCTTCTTCATTTAAATAAGGGTTTTGTTCATCTCAATTTACACTCTGCATGTACAGACAACTATATATTTAAACACTAAAATATTATTGTGATTCTCATATAGTGTCACATACGACTTTTTCTCTGTTTATGGGCTCTTACGTAATAGTAAGGGCCATTTTTTTATTCAAATAAAGATTTTATTTATAAGATTCTCCCCACACTCTTTGCATATGTGTACAAAGTTCAAATTTGGTCTTACTTTACCCCTGTAGATCCGAACCCACGATTTCCTCTTTCTGATTCCAATAGCTCGTCTACTTCTACAAAATGAGCTGTTTCCACTGGTGCTATGACGCCTTGTGCTATACGAGTTCCCCTTTCAAAAACATGGGCTTTCATATCCGCCCCGGTATATCTTTCCGTATCATCTACCAATACACCAACTTCTCCTCAAAAACCACTATCCACAGTTCCAAGGATTACACATAACTTTGTACCACACGTCATACCGCTACGCGGTCTCACCTGAAGTTCGTATCCTGACGGAATCTCAAAGGCTAGTCCAGTTTTCACAACCTTCGTTTCTCCCGGCCAGATAACTGTGTCTTCTGCTGCTACAAGATCAAAACCAGCGTCACCAAGCTTTGCATATCTTGGCAACTCTATATCTTTCAACCTCTTAATCTTCACTCTTAAATTCATTCATATTCGCTCCTTTTAATAGTAGTGCCAGTTCCTCGCAACTCCCCTCAAAGAGATCGCGCCCATCTGGTAGCTTGAATATTTAATTATCAATTAATTTGTTGATTAAAACGTCTTGCCCCATATTGCCTCCTAACTGCTTTTCCTCTTATATATCCTTTTGTACTTCCTTATAGGGGTACCGCCACATCGCTATCAAGCTAAAAAAATAGGTCACCCCCAATTAAATATAAAAAAGAGCACTGATTTTTAGTGCTCTTTTTGTAAGCATTAAATAATGAAATTTGAATACGCTTATTCTTTAGAATAGAATAGCGAATAGTTATTAATTAGCCCCCTCTAGTTGTTGAACGTAATGAGCAAATTCTAAAGGCTGTTGCTTTTTTAAATAATAATCTTCTGCTACTCAATATCTATTTTGGTATTTCTTTAATCGCTCTTCCAAATCCCCTATGTATGTATCACGATGAAGTACACGCTCGTATCTTATATCCCTAGGACAATCTAAGAATACTACGTAATCATAAAATGTTTTCCATTCTTCCCTCAAAAGAAAAATGCCTTCAATGATTACAATACTTTTAGGTGTTATCTTTATCGTTCTCTGTGTAAATGTATCTTTTTCCTTGTTGTAAAATGGCAAAGATAGATACTTTTCATTTTGATACAATTTATCGTATAAGTGTTCATTTAGATAATTAGTATCCCATTGTAACTGATAATATTCAAACCATTCATCGTGCCCTGTATTATACCTCTCAGCTTTCTCAACAATATGATCATCTATATGGATAATTACTATATTATCTAAGATATTTTTTAGTTGATGTACTAGTGTCGTTTTCCCAGCACCACTTAAACCATCTATCGCAAGAACAAAGGACCTATCTACATAATGCTTTTTATACTTTTCTTTTATTTGTTTCTTTAAACATTCTCATTTATCCATTCAATTCATTATCCTTTCTGCCTTTTTTAAACTAAGACAACTTAATTTCCCTTTCACCATATATTCTTATGACAAAATGCTGTAGAAAGCTTAAGAATTCTTAAGAACTTTTTCCCCTTTTTCTTAAGATTTGGATGCTAGTATATAATTATGAATTCAAACCTGTAAGGGGTTAAGTATGAAAATAGTTAACTTTCTTATTTTATGTATATAATGAACTAGAAATCAGTTGATGCAGCCTTTCCAAATTCAAGGTTTATTGGAGACAAAATAATTGAAGGAATTAATTTGAAGAAAGTAAGATAGAAATGTTTCACCTGCTTATGTCTTTAGTTGTTCAATACGAGAAAAAATGTGGAGGAATAATATGGATTCAAAAATTCTTATTGTTGATGATGATAAAGAGATTAGAAATCTTATCTCTGTTTATTTGGAAAATGAAGGACTAAAAACTCAAAAGACAGAAGATGCTATGGAAGCTTTACAACTGTTAGAAGAAAAGGAGTTTGATCTTATTATTTTAGATATTATGATGCCGGATATGGATGGTATTGAAGCTTGCATGAAGATTAGGGAAGACCGCAATATGCCTATCATTATGCTATCTGCAAAATCAGAGGATATAGACAAAATTCAGGGTCTAGCCTCTGGTGCCGACGATTATTTATCAAAACCGTTTAACCCATTGGAATTAATCGCTAGGGTAAAATCCCAATTAAGAAGGTTTAAAAAATACAATACATCAATAAATCATAATAAAAGTATCCTAGAAATTGGTGATTTAGCCGTGAATACAGATACACGTCAAGTATGGGTAAGGGGAAAGGAAACAAGGCTAACTCCAAAAGAGTTTGATATACTCGAACTACTTGCCCGTAACAAAGGGATTGTCCTGAGTGTAGCAAAAATATATGAAGCAATTTGGAAAGATGCTTTTTATAAATCGGATAATACCGTCATGGTGCATATTACAAAAATAAGAGACAAAATTGAAGAGGATTCTAAACATCCTATTTATATTAAAACTGTTTGGGGAATTGGATATAAAATATGAAGAATGTTAGTTTTAGAAATAAGATCATTATAAAACTTCTTGGTGCTGTTGCAGTTAGTTTTTTTATTTCATTTGGTTTAACAATCCTCATTTTGGCATACGTCATAGATCCATTATTTGTAAAACAAGAAGAATTTGGTATGTTTGAATTCAATTTGGCATTGTTGTTCTTATTCGCGTTCGCAATCTTTAACTTTATAATAATTTTTTTGATATTGGTTCGAAAGAAAATAGTATATTTGAAGCTCATTTCGGATAATGTAAATGATATTGCAAATGGAAAACTGGGTTTGACAATTGGGATTAAGGGGAAGGACGAATTGACCCAACTTGCTCAAAATATCAACTATATGTCCAAGGAATTGGAAAATACATTTGAACAAGAAAGACGATTAGAACGTACAAAAAATGAACTTATAACCAATGTATCTCATGACTTACGCACACCGTTAACATCTATTATTGGCTATATAGATTTATTAAAAAGAGGGCAATACAACAGTAAAACACAATTACAGGAATACCTTGAAACCACTTATTCAAAGTCACAGAGACTGAAATATTTAATTGATGAGCTGTTTGAATATACTCGTTTATCAGGCATAGATGCTAAGTTAAACTTTAATGAAGTTGATTTATCAGGTTTGTTGGAGCAAATAGTTGGAGAATACATTCCTATATTTGAAAAGGAAAGTTTAATCGTTCAAAAATCAATAACGGAAGAAACAATACCTATTTTCATGGATGTAGAAAAAATGGTACGTGTATATGAAAATCTGTTTATGAATGCGATAAAGTACAGCATGAAACCTTCCGAATTATCCGTATGTCTTGAATTAATAGGTAACAAAGCAATTTTGAAAGTATCAAATAAAGTCGAGAAGCCGCCTGTTAGCGACCCTAATAAATTGTTTGAAAGATTTTTCAGGGGTGATAAGGCAAGAAAAAATGATCAAGGAAATGGACTGGGACTTGCTATCTCAAAAAGAATTGTTGAACTTCATCATGGTAATATACATGCAGAATATAAAGAAGGTTGGATATCCTTTATTGTTGAACATCCAATCAAATAGATTGGCTTATGGAATTACAGGTTCCATAAGCTTTTTTTTATAAAACTTAAGAATTCTTAAGGATTTTACAGGGTGTTTCCTAATTTTCATAGTTTATCATGTATGTATTCAAAGCAATGAGGTGAGTGGAGAAATTAAAAATAAAATTTTCTTTACAGCTTTCAATTGGATACATCGTGACAGCCTTATGGAAAAGGTAGATGCAACATGACTATTTTGTTAGTAGCAAATATGAATAGCAGCTTATTTTAAAGAAATGAAAAAACAAACATAGGAGGATATATATGATAAAACCAGTTGTAGATGTAAAAACCATTCAAAAATTGTACGGTAAAAAAGGTGAGAATCAATCGCACGCGTTAAAAGGTGTATCATTCTCAATTCAAGAGGGGGAGTTTGTCGGTATTATGGGGCCATCTGGTTCTGGTAAAACAACATTATTAAATGTAATTTCAACGTTAGATAAAGCGACAGGCGGCGTTGTTGAAATTGCAGGAACGGATATTACGAAAATGAAGCAAGGTGAGCTTTCTGATTTCCGTTCACAAAAATTAGGATTCATTTTCCAAGACTTTAACTTATTAGAGAATTTATCTATTTACGAAAATATTGCACTTCCACTTTCACTTCAAGGTGTCCCATCACGAAATATTGGACAGAAAGTAGAAAAGGTAGCTGATATGTTAGGGATCTCAGCAATCCTTCAAAAGTATCCATCTGAAGTATCCGGTGGACAAAAGCAGCGTTCAGCAGCAGCTCGTGCGTTAGTGCATGAGCCAGCAATTATTTTAGGGGAT
>NZ_WIPE01000060.1:80055-82284 GCF_009760835.1 Bacillus sp. EE-W1
GCCAACAGGAGCGCTTGATTCTAAAAATGCAACAAGTTTACTGGATGCGATGACAAACTTAAATAAAGAACAAGGTGTATCTATCATGATGGTTACGCATGATCCGTACAGTGCAAGTTACTGTCAGCGTATTTTATTCATTCAAGATGGTGAGCTATATAAAGAAATTTATCGCGGTGGTACACGTGAAGAGTTCTATAAAGAAATTTTAGACGTGCTTGCAAACTTAGGCACACAAAAAGCGTAAGGAAGGAAGTTCAATCATGTTATTTAAGCTTTCCATGTCAGGCCTAAAAAGTAAGTTGCGAGATTATATTGTTTTACTTGTTGGTCTTATTGTCTCTATTTCGACTTTTTATATGTTTCAAACGCTAGCATCCAATAAAACGTTCCTTGAATCTAACTCTTCTATTAGGGATATTGTGTCTGTATTTAAAATTGGTTCCTTTTTGTTAGCGGTTATCACATTTTTCTATATTTTATATGCAAACTCTTTCTTATCAGCTCTTCGCCAAAAAGAATTTGGTATGTATATGATGTTAGGAGCAAAAAAGCATAAAGTTACCTTACTTATGTTTATCGAAACAATCATATTAGGTGCCACATCTCTTTTGATTGGAATTACAATTGGTGTAGGACTTGCAGAAGGTATCGGTCAGCTATTAATGAAACAACTCGAATTTGCTGGTGAAGGTTATAAAGCATTTTATCTGCCACCAATAATTATTACTTGCGTCTTCTTCTTTGCACTATTTATATTATCAGCAATTATGAATAGTATTAAATTATCGCGTATTTCTGTACTGCAACTTGTACATGCAGATGCACAAACAGAACGTGTCGCCGTAAAAGGAAAAATGACCGTTGTAGTTGCATTCCTTGGTATTCTTTTATTGGGTATTGGTTATGCATCACTGATCTATATGTCATATGCAAATCCGCTAATTGGTCTGGGATTAATGGCAGTTGGATTAATCACAGCAACCGTTGGTACTTACCTTATATTTGGATCACTTCTCCCAGTTATGATTAACAAGCTAAAGAGTAATAAAAAACATAGTGAAAAAGGCCTAAATGCTTTTACTTTTGCACAATTAAATTTCCGCATTAATGGTCTAACAAATGTGCTTGCAACAGTAGCAATCTTAGTGGCTCTTGGTGCTGGTGGAATTGCTTGTGGTATGGCATTTAAAAACAACATCCTAAAAATGACAGATCAAATGCGAATTTACGATTCAGTCATTCATAATCCAACAGCGGAAGAAAAGAAAATTTTGGGTGGTATCTTATTTCAAGAAAAACTTGAATATCATTACAAAGTTGATGATAGGTATGTTTATTATCTTAAAGAAGATTTAGAAAAAAATCGCCCTTTCTTGCAAGGTATGAAAATAGAAAAAGTTTCAGAGGGATTACCCATTGGTGCATTTTCAATAAAATGGGTTAAAGGAGAGACCGACACAAAACAATGGATCCAGGCTTTCAGAACGATCCAGCCAAATTATTTATATCCTGATTATGAAATGAAAATTGTAGATCAAAACATATACGATGGGTTGAAGGGTAAAGAAAGTACTGTGTTTATGGGGAAAACAGATGATTTTGGATCATACATAAAAGAATGGAAAAAACTTGATGAATTACAGATATCAAAATATAAAAATGTGAAGGCGGAAGAATTGGATAGTAAGTATCAAGCGTATATTGTGAGTCATGATTTTGCCAGCGGACTAATGTTTATGGGTTTTTTCGTTGGAGTTGCATTTTTAGCAATGATGGCAAGCTGCTTAATGTTTAAAATTCTATCCGGTGCATCCAAAGATAGTACACGTTATCAAATGCTTCGTAAAATCGGTGTTCGCCGGGAGTTATTAATAAAATCGATTTATAAGGAGTTATTCTTTATATTTTTAGTCCCAGCAATTGTGGGTATTGTTCACGTATTAGTTGGTATGAACATGTTCAGCGTTCTTTTGGCTGATCCGTACTTTCGTATTTGGCTACCAATTATTATTTTTGTAGTGATTTACTCGATTTACTATTTGATTACAGTTCAATTGTACAAAGGAATTGTACTTCCGAAAGAAAATTAATGTAATGATATCATTTATACGGAATATCAACATAATCTGCCCCCATTTATTGAACATTCTAAATGGATTTGGAAATAATAAATGGGGTACCACCACATCGCTATCAAAATAATAAAAAGAAATGCCCCCTAGAATG
>NZ_WIPE01000060.1:82294-103004 GCF_009760835.1 Bacillus sp. EE-W1
ACTATTTGCTCAAGAGATTCAAAGTTTTTTATCTCCAAATACCTTACGGGATCTTGCTAGAGATGTTGGCTTTGTACAACGAACCAGTAAGTACCAAGCAAAAGATCTACAGTATCCTATCACTATTTTGTTTAACTGCATTTCACCTTTAATACCCAAGAAGTGATTAAGTTGTTCTTGTGAGTAATATCGATAACCACTATCCGTTACGTGATGTGGTTTAAAAACATTTTGTTTATCCCAGTTTCTTAACGTTTGAGTTGTCTTTCCTATTAAATCAGCAAATTCACCTATGGAATAGTACTTCATCTATATCACCTCTCTAATTATTATTACTTAAACTTTATAATAATTAGAGGGTCTTTTATAAAGTTTTATAGATTTATTTCAACTGTTACTTCCCTCCCTTCTCATTTTATCGAATTGTTTCTAAAAACATCTGTGTCTCCTTTTGTACGTTACTAATTAACTTACAATTCCTTGCACATGTATTGGCAACTTCTTTATGTGCTTTCGTTTTTCTCAATTCTATATAAATATCGCATCCTTTGCAGATGCTACTAATATCTTCCATTATTTCTAATTGTCTTCTTCTTTCATATAAAAACTGTTCTTTCGTTTTCTTCTCACTTACTCGTCTCCCCATTTGTTTCACCTCGTATACATGAATAGTATTATTTAGTAATTAAAAACTACTATCGATATTACATAGATACGAAACTTCGTCCCTAAAACTCTTCCAAATTTATCCTGTATGTATATGATATAGGATTATAACAAAATGTAAAATAAATTATTCTAAAAATTAAAAAAATTACCGATATATTAAAATATCCATCATTTCCTTATGATTGAACTAATTATATTTATATAAATCTTGATAATCATCAAGGTTTATATATACAAATTAAATCCTAATGATTATCAAGAACACGTATAAAATGATGGATGTTTTGTATTCTTCTATACAAAACATCCGTTTAGAAAGAGTAAAAAATAAATTTACCTATAAAAAACAATCATTCTAGTTATGGTGTAAAAAAGTAATTAATCATTTCTATCGCTTATTAATATGTTTTTTAACTTATTATAATTTAAATAGCGTTTATCTCACTTTCTCTATTGCTGGAATATAATCGTTTAACAATAAATCATCTAGCCCCTTTCCAAGATTAATATCCCAACTTGCATAATTAATACTTATCCCTTCTTGATAAAGCGCTTGCGCACATTCTAATAACGACCGCTGAACATCTGAATTTGTAATCATATCCATATCTAAAGCGAACGTCGCCTGTTTAACTCCCATTTTTTTTAATGGTTCAATTAATATTCTCCATACTTTAACCCCAGGTATTGATACAACTGTGGTACCATACATTACTTTTTCCTCATTTGTTAGAAGCTCGTCTAAGTTTTCTGCAGCAATATCAGATAGTGATAGGTAAGACTTTGAAATAATCTCCATCTTTTCCCCCACTCAAAACCGTACGTGCGATTTTCACCGCATACGGCTTGCCATCGGTAATCTGTTCTTATGGACAATGAGCCACCTCGCGATAGTCATTGTAATACCCTTAACTTTTAATATTTTTCCTCAGCTTTTCAATTAACCTAACTCTTTTAGCGTTCCCTTCGATAGCTTCCTTGTTATGCACGAATTTGTGGCATTCTGTACAAAGCGAGATTAAATTATTAACCTTATTGACTTCATTTAGGGTTAATTTGGGATTTTTATGATGGCAGTTTCCTTTTCCATATAAGAAACATCCACATGCCCTACACTTCCCTTTGTCCCTGTTATACGCATAATCCTTATTCATGATGAACTCGAAATTAGTCATTATCCTGTTTTTATCTTTATGGGCTATATAAAGTTCGTCAGCTTTGTATATTGTTGGTCTACATAGTGGAAGTGTCTTTTCCATCCTTTGCGCATATAATTTTCTACCTTCAGCGGTAAAAGGCGTCATTTCTTGGTTGAAATTTCTGGAGTATTGCACTGGCGTTATCGCACATTTAGTAGCACCTATTTTAATGTTATCTATTTCAATGGCGAAAGTTTTCCAATTATACTTCTCATGTCTTACTCTCCTATTACCAACTGTATTTAGTGGTACATAGTGGTTTTCCATGAGTGTAGTGTTTTTCTCATATTTGAAATACGATTTAAACGACTTCAGCATTCCCCAGAATATTTTGTTGTCAATTTTGCTAAGAGTTTTCTTACTAATCCCTTTGTTGAAATAGTTACTAATGCCAACTAACTTTTCATTGATTTTTTCAATATTTGTGGCAAACCATTCATCATTTGGGCTATATCTTAACTTTTTGACGTAGCTTTTAATTTCTTTTATCGCCTTATTAACTGCTTTCATGTTCGGATAAAGTAACGGAGCATATTTATTCTCTTTTGTTAAACCGAATCTCATATCATACGATAAGAATGTGACCGGTCTGACACGAAGGTCAGTTATAAGAGTTTTCTCCGTAGACAATTCAAGTTTCATCTTGTGTTTTAGGTATTTCTGTGCTTTACTAAGAAGTCTCCTAGCATTACTCTCGCTTGTTGTAAGAATTACCCAATCATCAGCGTATCTAACTAAGTAAGTAGGTTCGTGACCATCCTTTTTAAGTTTCTGATAGGCTGCTCTTCGTGTTTGGTATCTATCGGTATAAGGATGAAATTCATACTCCTTAGCAATAAACCAATCAAATCCGTTTAGATAAATGTTTGCTAGCAGCGGGCTAATTATGCCTCCTTGCGGAGTACCTTTAGTCGTTTTGTGGAATTGTCCATTTTCGACATATCCCGCTTTCAATATTTTTTTAGTTATTGCTAACAGCCTTTTATCTTTTATTCCCATATTCCACATAATTTCAATTAGCTTGTTATGGTTAATATTATCGAAATACCCCTTTACGTCACCTTCTACAACCCAAAAAGTCTTACTTCTACGTGCCACATCCCTCATTCTTGCTAGAGCGTGTTCAGTACTTCTATATGGTCTAAATCCGTAACTATGATTGTAGAATTTGGCTTCTGCAATAGGTTCAATAAACATTCTAACTAATTCTTGTATAATACGGTCAATCATGGTTGGAATGCCTAGTGGGCGCATTTGGGATTTATCATTGGTTTTGCTATTGCCTTTCGGAATATAAATTCGTTTGACAGGCTTAGGTTCATAATTTTCTATATGACTACTAATAAGTTTGATCAGTTCGTCTTTATCCATTTGTAAGTAATCATCGATCGTTTTACCATCTACACCTGCCGTTTTGCTTCCTTGATTGCTCTTGATTTTATGAATCGCGGTTTTTATAACTTCTTCATTAGTAAACATTTCTGCAATACCAAAAAAGTGACCGCCTTCTTTCGCTACCAAGTGCATTTCATCTATTAATTTCGTTAGGTCATGTTCTGATTTAATCAACCGTCTTTGTACCTTCAATGAATCACCTACTTCATTCTGAAGATTGAAGTGTTGGTTATCATGAATTAGCTGTTTACTCGGATAAACCTCGTCTGGACGTTGATAAGTTAAGTAGTATTAGATTATCGACTGGTGTCCTTCGCTCCCGTTGGTTTTTCCTCTATGCTACACTTCGGAAGAATCCTTATAGTAACGTCATTGAGCCAACGATTAACACTACTATGACACCTCTGCCAGCTACGTGCTTCATTTGGACTGTAATCCATCCATCACATAGCTTTCAAACGTTCCATTTACTCTATCCCTTCTTTTACGTACCCTTAGATGCCCACTCTCTGCCGGTAAATCTATTGGATTTAATGAACAATTGTTTCCATGAAGCGAGAACTTCTTCTGAATCAGATGCTATTTTAGCAATCTATATTTACCAAGCTATAAGGATCCCCGTTATTAACGGTTCATTAATGTTTCTCTGCTGAATTTTTTTGATACAGTATATTCCCTACTAACCAATTAATTGCGCTATTAAACGCATTACTGTTTACCATAATGTATTTTTGTAAACAATCATATAATTATCAATCTCATGTCAATATCCACAGAAAATCAATACATCTTCTCCACATTTGACATTGACATATCAAGTGAGATTAACATGTTAAATGAAGCGTGCTAACTTTATCACTAGTATTCACCGATTAACATTAACAAGCGGATACTTATCAAAAATGTTTATACCTATCTAAACTTCAAGATCTATATTAGTTGAACATTAGTCCATTGAAACAGATTTTACGGAAGTATGTTAATTAATAAACTAGCATTGAAAATATTTCAATGCTAGTAAGATATAAAAAGAAACAACATAAAACTATCAATCTCATGTTGATACCGCTGAAAAGATAACTGATTTTTTATCCCATGTTTGTTATTAACATGTTAACTAAGATTAACATGTTAAGTGATTATTTTCTTTTGTTATCAAAATCATTCTGATTAAGGTTGACATGACATTAACAATATGGCGTTGAAAAGAAGAAATGTTTATTTATTTCAAGATTTCAAAGTCTATATCGGCTGGATTTTGTCTTCTGTGGTAGTTTTCTCTAAGTGAATCTAGTGTCAATTCATCCTAGAAAATGTTTCGACACTATCAAAACATAGCTAAAAATTCAATTGAGTAATAAATGATGACAGCAATTCAATGATTTTCATCCTTTATTTATCATTGACATATAGTTAAAAAACAACACATAGAAAGGAATACTATCTGTATTGTTAATCTTATATCAACAATTTGTATTTAACATTAACAATTAAGTAGTTGAAATACGCAAAAATACAGATCTCGAAGACCCAAGATCTATATTGGTTAAAAATTTATCTACCACAACAGATTTCTATCGAAATATCAAAAAACACTCTAAAAGTACTATAATCGTGATAAGGAACTAACAAAAATTCCATATAATTGATAGTTTCTTATTAGTAACACCCAAAAAATCAATAGTTTTCCCTTTATTTATCATTAACATGTAACCTGAGATTGACATGTTAAGTACCTATTTTCTTTTGTTATTAATATTATTCTAATTGATATTGATATAACATTAACAATAAGGCGTCCAAAAAGAAGAAGTGTTTATAGTCTTCAAGATTTCAAAATCTATATTGGTGAAAATTTTCTTCTGTGGTGGTTTGCTCGAAGTGAATCTAGTGATGATCTATTTTCACACAATCAAAAAACAGTTAAAATCTAATCATAATAATAAATGACGACAGCAATTCAATGTTTTTCATCCTTTGTTTATCATTGACATATAGTCTATAAAGTTAAGCGTAGAGAGAAATGCTATCTAAATTGTTAATGTTATATCAACAATTTTCGTTTGACATTAATATGACATTAACAATTAAAAAGTTGAAGCGCGCATAGAAGCAGCTCTGAGGATTTCAAAATCTGCATTAGTTAAAAATTTATCTGCCACAACAGAGTTCTATCGAAATATCAAAAAACACTCTAAAAGTACTATAGTTATAGCAAGAACTTCATACAATCAATAGTTTCTTATTAGCGTCAAAAAAATAACAGTTTTCTCTTTATTTATCATTGATATATAACCTGAGATTGACATGTTAATAGAGTTTGTTGTCCGTTAATACTAGTGTCATATCAATTTATCATTAACGCGTATTGACATAACATTAACAATTGTTGATTCTAACGTTGAGAATATACATACAAATAGAGTTTTAGATTCTATATCTATTAAGAGACCTTTTTTATAGCAAAATCCCCTGGATAAGTCGGGAGGATATCATTCTTGAAGGCATTTTGATAGTAGCCAAAAATAATAAATCGCTTTTTATTACTTCCGATCTAAAAGTAGCAATTGTATGAATCAATTTTGATTATATAGAGATCCCTTGTAAAGGGCGGTGCCTCCTATAAAAAATGAGTTTATATTAAAGTAATTCAATAACCTTCATGTGCATTCTAAAGACCTACTGAAGCCAATAAACTATACATTTCTTAGCTTTCTACTACCGATTATCATAAATTATAATAAATATAGCCCTTTTTTTATTATTAGTATGGGCTTTTTGTTCTACATTTATACATACTTTTTAGCTTTTAAGTCTTTAAGTTTAATGCTATATCCTTATAATTTATTTACAAATCACTAATATTTTCTTATCATTAATATATTGTAGACTAATTTGTTAATTTCATAGCAACAATAATCATTAATAACTAACGGATTATCAACAGGACATTAACAATAGTTAATTCAAAAGCCGATTTATCAACTTCATGTTAACAAGTGATGCTTTATATATCAATGACACATTTCATGTGAATGTCAATCAAAAAAGGTATTGAGGTTTATATCGCCGAAAGATACTTAACATGTTAATCTCATTTTATATGTTAATTACATTTTGCTATGGCCATTATATTTCAAGGAGGTATAACGATGATTGAACAAGATAACAAAAATACAACTGAACATATGGAGTCCAATAATACAAACTCTAGTCATGAAGATACTTTTGAAAAAGCTTGGCGAATAACAGAGTTTTCTAAATTAGTAGGTCGACATCATAACACTGTATACAATTGGTTCAATATCCTAGAAGAAAAGGGGTTACACGGAACATTAAGAACCAATAATACAAACGAAAAGTTATATAACACACTGGATTTAGACATAGCTTTATTTATCAAACTAAAAAGGGATGAAAAGTGGTCGCTAGATGCAATTATTGAGCTTTTACCACATCAATTTGAACTAAGACCTGTTTCTCCAGAAAATCAAACCAGTGAAGTCTCATCCCAATTAAACATGCAGGAAGCTGCAGCGACTATTGAAAAAATAGTAGAACAAAAAATTCAAATGCATTTACAAAACATTGAATTAGAGTATCAAGGAAAGTTCGAAGATGCTATACGTGCGGTGCTACCTGAACCAGAAGACCCTGAGAGGTTAAAAGAGCGCCAAAGACAAGAAAGACTAGATAATATAATTATTCAACATAGAGCGCGTACAGAGTTAAGAAAACAAGCTGAAAAAGAATGGAATACACAGCCAGAAGAAACTCGTATTAAAAAAGTGGGTTGGTTTAAAAAAGAGGAAGATCTTGCGAGAAAACAACTTTTCATAGAAAGCTATATTGATGAGAACATGATTGAATACATGCAAAATGTAATGAAAACAGAAAAATAAGCCTGGAAAATTCCAGGCTTATTTTTTATTTTGTTCCGAACATCTTATCAGGATCCATAAATGCCGCTAATTCTTCATCATTTAGCTTTTGCGGTTCTTCATCTTTCTCTGGTTCTAATTCAAAGTAATCACCAAAGTTAATATTGAAATCATCGTCCGAGTCTTGCGCTTCAATAGTAGTAATTTGAGACTTTGTATATTGAATTTGACTTTGTTTTTCCTTAAATTCATTATATTCTTCTACTAATCCTTTAGATAATCGAGATGGTAGTGCATCTGTCTTATAGAAAGTATACACGCTACCCATAAAGTCATTTTTACTAACTAAATAACCATTAAAAACAGTTCCATTGATTGGTAGTTTATTTGTTACTTCTACTTTTGCATCATCCATAAATGAATCATCAAGGTTCTTCTGTTCATCTAAAATTGCTAACATCCCAAAATGATGTACCTTTGATGCCTCTAAATCTCCATTTTCATTTGTCTTCATCAGGTCAATAGGGTGATGGAATGAGCTTCCTTTCAATGATTCTGAGAACATATCTACAATTTCTTTACTGTTTTCAATTTGATTCATATTACGTGAAACCTTATTAATTACTAAACAGCCTGTTCTTTCTAGTAAAATTCGTTTAAAGTCCTGAGAATCTAGAATTACTGATGTTCCTGAACCGTTTGCAGCTGTATTTAACTCATGAATAATATCTCCAATACGCTGATTTGCATAGTCTCGTGAGTTTCCGATGCCTTTTTTCTCATTCTCGTTTAATCCCTTAAACTCATCATAGAAATGTTGGTTATCTGCAAATACAACAAATGCAACGCCTTTCGCTGGATCATTAGCTAACTTCCAAATTTCTTGTGAAAATTTATTCACCTGTCTTAGTACATCCGGCCCATCTGCTCTAACTGGAAGTGTAACCACAATACCCATTTTAATAAAATCTTTACGTTCAATTGCATTATTGAAAGCAATTCTTGCATACTTTTGTTGATTTTTGATTAATTCTTCTCTAGGAATTTTCATTGCCATACTTTTCAGTTCTTCAGCAATTACAGGTTTATTATGAAAAGCAGTGAATTCTTCAATTGCTTGAATAATTGTAGATGTACCTGTACCACCACCTAAACCTGCAAAAAATAGCACTAACTCATCAGTTGGTCTAACACGTTCCGTTATAAATTCTTTTAGTTTATCCTTAGCTTCTTCATTAGATTCTAACACCTTTACAGCACGCTCAGGATTCTTACCCAAACCACCTAATTTTAGTGAAACTTGGTTGCTTTTTGGCACGTTTTTCAGTTCTGCTAAATCCCCATCATTACTATTCAATGCTAGGCAATTATAAACTGCTGTACCGTCTGTATGCTTATACTCAGCAAACTTATCTACCATTCTAGTTCCAGCTTGACCAAAACCAACCATAGTCATTTTCACTGCTACTTCGTTTTTCAGAAAGTTTTTTGCCATTATTTTATCTCTCCCTTATTCTCATTACTTTTTTTACGTTTGCTTAATTCAACTAATACTTGCTGCCCCCTAATAGTTGAAATTAAAAACTTATACGGATGCATAATTTTTTCTGTTATTAATGACATTGAAGCTAAAGTAGCAACACTACCTTCCGCTGATCTTCTTGAAATGTTAGTTCTTTCAAGTTCTAATGAATAGGATTTACCCTTAGGTTTCTTTACTCTCCTATCAATAACAACACTTTCTACTATCTCATTTATTGAAATACCTCTCATATATTTTGTTTCTTGGTATTGTTTGTTTACTTGAGATCCTATGTAATGAAATACATTGTAGAGTATTTCGTCTTCTTCAATAATGTCTGCAAACATTTCCACAACTTCTTCAGTAAATTTGTTTTGTTTATATTTTTCACTTAATACCTCGTTCAAGTTGTTCCCCCCTTAAAACGTTGGTTAATTATTCCTAAAAATATATTACATCATTGCAAGACGTATATCAAGTCATTATATATAAGACTTATATTGAGTTGTTATATATAAGGCTTATATAAGATTCACAACATGTAAAATTGAACTAATGTCTTATATACCAACAACAATTATATAAGGCGTACATGAAAGTCGTTTATATAAGCAGTGAACAAAACATGTTAATATTAGGTTTCATATAACTAACAATAACTATTAAATTATAAATATGGGTGCAGTATTTATGTATATTTTTATCTAGAGTTATAATTCCGATATATAATACTTCTAAAATAACATTCTATTATCATGGCCATTAGATTTATACGTCTTATATATACGAACTACATATAAGATGTGTATAAAAACACTTATCATTAAAGGCTTTATATACTTTCATATTAATTTCATATCAATAAAATATTACCAAGAAATTTCATACATCCTATTTGAAAGACTTATATAAAAGACTTATAAATAAAACGTGTATATAACCCTAAAAAAAGAGTAATACTTCTTGAGTATTACTCTTTTAACTATATAGTTTTATATAAAACCCTTAGTTTATTAAACAGATCTTTATGATCCCGCTTCTTTTTTAATAACTCATTTTTCTGTTGGTTGTCTACAGAAAGGAAAGGGGATGTCAATGTCATGTTATATGTAGTTATTTCTTTTATTAATTCGGAAGTTATTTCTGAGGTTTGTAGGAATAGCACATAAAATTGTGATTCATTTTCATTCATTTGATTCTCTTTGAAATTAAGTTCTACAAACTTGTCAGTATAACTTGTCAATTTCATATCAATATAATCACTATAACTAACATGTAAGGTCATGAAGCGATTAAACTCAGATGAACTAATTAATTTCTTTGTTAAGCATAGATGCACTAAATATATCCTATATACAGCTTTAAATGAAATAATATATTTAGTTCTTTTTTTTCTTAATTGGATGTATTCACCGTATCTGTTAATTAAATATCTTAATTTGTTAGATTTTATCCTTAATATTCTACTAACTTGTGAAGTATTGTAAATTTTATAAGGATCTAGAGCTGCAAACCGTAATGGAATTATCTCATATTCATTATTTAATGTGTTGGTTACCTTGTTATAAAGAAAGTCTGCTTCAAATTCACTTTGTATTATCTTTGTTATTAACCCATATTCTGTGTTCCAATTCCGCATTTTTTCACCCCTTAAATCAGATTGTAACATGCAAAATATGAAATATACACAATTTTCATTTACTTTATTATGTTTATTTACTTATTTCTTTTATGATGTAATTTTTCCTTCTGATAAATAAATACCTCTACAGAATTAAATGCAATTCCGTTTAATATTTAATTTCATCTATACAAAAGTATATTCACTGTACATTTTATCTATTTTTGATACTCTACACATATATGACGGAATACATATGTCGAACCCTTTTTTTATCATTAGAGTTCGTCATATGTCCTCTTATCACTGTCGAAATACATATGACGAACTCTGATAGCAAATTTTCACTTGATAACATTGTATTTTATTACTCACACCTGACGAAATAATATGTATCTTTAAACCAAGAGTTCATAGGGGATAATGGGTTGTTTTTTTGCAATCTTCAGCTAAAATATACACTAATCACTTTTATGTACTGAACTGCTTAATTTATCCAACATTAATTACTTTCATTACATGACAATTGCACTCGATTTTATGCAAGTTTCCGTATATTATTTCCATATCAAGGGAGTGTTTAAAATTGAAAAAATCATTTGATCATGCCGTTAAATATATCGTCGGAGAGAATGATCGTGGAGTTTATTTTAATCGTTCTGATATTTTTACAGTTTTATTTTTATATGAACAACGAACAGTATCTCAAATTCAATTACGAAAATTTTATGAATTGATACGTGGGGAGCCTATAAGTCGAACTACATTTTCATCCAAATTAACTAAGTGGGCTAAAATGAAAGTAATAAAAAAAGAAAATATAAGTGTGAGAAAAAAGCGTGGCTTCACACTGGATTTCGTTTCTATCGCTTCAAAGGGAGCAGAAATATTATATCGTTTAAAATTAATTACTGATCGCAATACCTCGTTTGTTACCAAAAGGCAATATGAACACAATATAGCTATTACACAATTTGTGCTAAATCTACTTGAAGCAGAATCCCAAAATGAACATACCGGTGCAATTGTAGGTGGTAACGGCGATTATCTTTTTCCACTAAACTCAATTGTGAAGCAAAACTTACATTTACCCAACCTAATGTATTCTGATTCAAATGATGTTTACTTCTTATACGAAGATGAAGAGTATCGCGAAATGTTTCAGCCAGAACTTCAACCCGTTTCCTTCCAACAAGATTTACCTCAACTCGTTTATTCATTTCGTCCATCTAAAGAGTTTTATCCAGACTCAAAGGGAAACCCATTAATCATTCCTGATTGGGTTCTTACATGTAACGATTCTATTATCAATATTGAAGTTGATACAGGAACAGAAAACATTCCATTTCTAGAAAACAAACTGAAAAAATATCTTGATATCGCTGCTTCTAATCCGTCTAAACCGTTTTACGTGTTATTTTCAGTAATCGATGATTCCTATCACACAATTTCTACCTACAAAAAAAGGACTACACGTGTAACAAATTTAAAAAAAGCTTTCAGCAATATACCACGTTTAAGTGTAGTGAATAACCTAGATGTTTACGTATGCAACATGGGTGGATCGGAACTTGTAATAAACAATATTCTTCAAGAAATTCGCGAAATTAATAGTTTAAGCAAAAGTCATCTGCTCAAAAAAATCACAGAACGTTTGAACATAAATTCTTCTTTCCCTTATTCGGTAGAGTGGATATCTAATAAAAACGAAATGCAAGCGAAAGGGATTCAGCATTCTAAACTACTTGAGCTAACAGAAGACATTTTGGTATTACGAAAAAAAGCACCTGATGAAGAAAAAAAATCTTTAGATTACTTAGAAATATTGTGTATATTAACAATACTTAAGGTAGGGGAGGTTAACACACACTTAAAATTACAACAATTATCAGGATTGTTGGCCATGCAAAATCAACACCGAACACTAAACCCAATTAAAATTTTGGGGATATATGAAGCGGATGAATTAGAGCATGGGCAGCAAGCCATTTTTACTGATCTGTATCACAATTCCATAGCACCAGAGAATATATTATTGGCTACTTCTGCTGAATTGCTTAATTTCACCGCTGCTTTTTATTCGTTAAAAGAGAGGGTGAAACAAGAATTTGGAGAATGCAGTTCAAAAGAATGCTGAACTCAATAATGCACCAGGTAATGGGGAGGATCCAAAAGCCGGAAAGAACAAAAAAAATTCCTATACAGTTACAATCGATCTTACAAAAAGCTGGAAATATCGTTTAGCAGCCCGCTCATCTTACTATGTTGTGACATTACTACTTCTGCTAGCTTGGTATTTTGCGTTTAGAGGAATTTATAAATATGCTTCTTTCTGGTCAATACAAATGGGGGCTCCATTACCTACTTTAAGTATCTTCGGTAATCCGTTTGAAACTAATTATTACATTGAAACCTTTTTTAGCTTTTGGATTTTAATTTATACTTGGCAACTATCAACCAAAGTTAAGACCTATCAGGAGATAAAGCGTAGATGGTTTATTTTTTCGATGATGTTAATTGGTATAGTTGCCCAGTACTTATGGGCGTTTAGTGTTCCATTAGCTAAGATATTTATTCCATTCTTACATTCGAAAGCTGGAGAAGTTTCACTAAATGACAAAGGATTAGAGGATACTATACTTTCAAATTTTAGTAATATCATGCACCTTGTATTTGCTATACCTGTAATTATTATTATTCTCGTACTCTTATGGCTCTTTAAGATTTTTTATGAACATAAAAAAGAGCTTTTAGATGAATTCGGAAAATGGGAATACGTATTTAAAATACCTGGTTGGATGCTTTCCTTTTTGAATGATGATCGTCAACGAAAACTTGCTACTTCATTACACAAGTTTTTCACTGAAAAAAACCCATCTAAATTGCCAGACCCTGATATCTTTCTTGGTCCTAATAGTGCAACACGGGAAATGGCAGTTATACAGGGTAAGTCTCTAACGCTTAATATAATGATCATCGGTAACATTGGTACAGGTAAATCAGCTGCACTTGGTTTACCAATTGCTAATCAAATTCTTGACTATATGGCTTCAATGATTAATAACTTTAAAACCTTATATGCAAGAAAAGATTATCATTCAGAGGATGTAAAAGGAACGCAGGTAAATGGTCTTACAGTTATCGAGCCATCTAATGACTTCTGTGAAAAGGTATATAACTTGGTATTGGCACACAAGATTCCCGAAAGTGTTATTTTCTATTTAGACCCAACAAATCCTGATACCCCTTCAATAAATTTCGTTCGTGGTCCAGTTGATAAAGTCGCTGAGATGTTATGTTCAGTATTAACAGGGCTCTCTGATAATGGAGCAGGAAATCCTTTCTTCGTTCAATCTGAGCGTTCTCATCTTAAACAACATATTTACTTGTTAAAACTCCATGATTCAAAATTTGAAGCTAGATTTGAACATTTAATTGATATGTATAATAATGCTAATCTCGTTTTTGAGATGCATCTCAAATTAAAAGAACGACTTCCAAATGATATTGAATCTATTCCAGATAGAGATGAACGAAACCATTGGCGCATAATGAAACAAGTAGATGAATGGTTTGATTTAAATTATGTTCCCGAAATTTCTGGTGGCCGTGGGGGAGGGGAAGTTGTTTATCATACTGAAGGGAAATACTATGGGCAACCTAAGATTATTGATAAACAAGAAACCTTCGTTCGTGGTTTACGAAACACATTAAATGATATTTCTGCTCAACCTCTGCTCCGTCGTGTTTTATGTGGTCCATCGAATTTTGATTTTGAGAAGCATTTGGAATTTGGAGGTATTCTGTTAGTCAATACAGCGAAAGGGGGAACTTTCTGATCTATCTGATGTATTCGGTAAATTGTGTTTATATGCCGTACAGAATGCTGTTTTCCGTCGTAAGCCTAACATATCTCCTTACCATCCTGTTTTAGTCGATGAGTTTGCGGATTACATTTATAAAGCATTTAAAAGTTTTCCTGCTCAATCACGGAAATATAAAGCATCTTTAATTGTTATTGCACAAACAATTAGTCAATTGGCAATTGAACATGGCCCAAGATTCATGGATATCCTGTTAGGAACATTTCGTAACAAACTTGTTTATGGTGATGTTACTAATGAAGACGCTAAATTGTTTAGTAAGCTAATGGGTACGAAAACAATTTATGAGGCACGTGAAGGGGATCAAGAAATTGATATGGTAACAGCAGAAACGAAAACACAAAGTACACGTAGAACATCCTACTCTTATTCGAAAACAGAAGTACCCATTCTTTCTGAAAATGATATCTTAATTCAAAAAGCATTCCAGTGTGCGGCTAAAATTGTAAAAGATAATGCTCCTCAAGGAGGAATACAAGTAAATGCAAACTTTGTTCCTGCCACTGAGTTTAAAACAGCTAAAATTCAAGTTGATGCAGAAGCAGCTGCTTATTGGCTAAAAATTCGTGAAGAGTCATTAAATGCGGAAATTAAATATGAGGATTATGTCACAGATACAGATGTTGATAGTGAAGAAACTGTAATTGAGGAATTGAGTACACCTAAAACAGCGCCTACTGCAATAGAAGGTTGGTTACAAACGTTAAATCCTGATACTTACGATTTTTATAATAATGAAGATGTTACTGACAATGAAGGTGAGCTAACAAATAATCAGTCTGTTCAAGATTACTCAAGAAATTCTGCTCCTAATCTAGAAAAGGAGGACACTACAACATCAATTGCTACTTCTAATACAACAGAATCCGCAAAAATTAATAAAGTAATGGATGTTCAAAAAGAAAATGTACTAGATACAAGTAAACATAGAGAACCTATTGAACTTAACACCAAAGCACCAGTTATTACTGAAACTCCAATAGAAGTGCGAAGGGCGAAGCATACACCACAATATAGAGAACCTGCTTACACATCAACTGTTACCCATAATCAGCAGGAACAGGAAATTCAACGAACTGCAGAAATCAATGGTAAAAATACAACATCTAACTTAACAATGCAGTGGTTACAACAAATGGCTGCTACTGTTCCTCAAGATGATGAAAATACATTACCTTTAGATGAAATGGAAGGTGGCTCTCGTCTTCACAATCGTAAAGTAGCAGAAGTAACTCCAGAAAGTGCGGCAATTAAGGATAAACTCAGTCAATATATCGAAGGTGACATTAATCATGATTGATACATTAAGCATATAACGAATATTTCTACTGGTAAAAAGGTGTGGGTCGTAAACTCATACCTTTTTATTATTTCATATGTAACTTCCCCCAAGGAGACCATTTCTTTATGCTAAAATTTAATTAAGTTTGTGAAGAACCAGAAAATGGATTACATAATAAGGGTTGGAGGAATGACAGTGGAGATTGCCAAATTAAATTTGCCCATGGATAGTATGCACTTTTTACTTAATCATCAAATTAAAGGAAATGAATTCGAATGTCTCAATGTAGAATTTTACACCTATTCAAATGGTTTTCTTTTAGATGTAGTGGAATGGACAAAACAAAATGATTTTTCTTTATCGATATTGGATAAAGAATATACTAAAGCATTTTTAGCGAGTTTAGAGAAGTTTAAACCATACCTTGTTATCGGGAGTAATATGGATTCAGGTAATCTAATTACTATCTACCAGCCCACAGGAGAAATATATGAGCTAGAACATGAAATTACGGAAAGAGTAGAAAGATATTTTGTTAATTCTTCTATAGAGAAAATGCATTCCTGCTTCAATTCCTTTAAAAAGTATTGGGTTCAGCTAGTAGAGCAGGGGCACTACAAAGATTGTGATCTAATAAGGACTTTTCATGATTTGAAGAACAAATTAGTGGAGTTTGATACTAACATATTAATAAATGATGATAACTACAATAGACAATTTTGGAATTCCTTATATCACGGCAAGTTAAACTTCTTTTTGAAAAAGTCAAACAAAATATAGATTATTTCTAATGGGGATACTTCGTGAAATAAACTTTATATGAAAGTAAAAACGATTTTTTAAGAAACAAAAGCCGTTAATGGGTTATCTCCTTACTGTTTAAAACATTCACTAAATAAAAAACAGTAAGGAGTGGTTTCTTAATCCCGCATTGCACCTGCTTCTCGGGAAGTCATTGCGCCTTGTCCTTCTCTTACATCATTTTGAATTTCTTGTTTCACTTTTTGTGCATCAGTTTCTGCAAAATTTGGTTTCATAATAGAACCAGACGTTTCTATATCTTTTTTATCCTGTTGCATACAAACCCTCCTGACTTTAACATTTGCCAACCTTATTATGTACAAAAGTACACATGATATCCACCGAGTAATCGAGTGCGTTTATGGATTAATACGGACAGATATGAAGTTGGCAAAAAGGGGCTATTTAAAAACAACGGCTATTTTACCTAAAAAGCTGATATTAGAAATTCAAAAGTATGTTCCAGGAGAAACAATATATATTCCTAAACCTAAAACCTCTCATCAGAGACGGGGTATACGTTCTGGGACAAGAAAGCTGATCGATGACAGAAATGCTTCTATTAAACGGTAGAACGATTAATCAAATAGCTGATGAATATCACCTCTCCATTGAAACAATCAAAAAATTGTCTACTCTAAATAAATAAAAAGGATACACTTATGAAATGATGCTCATTGTTTTTTCTTATGGCGAATTTGTTTCTTAGTCATTTCCTGCATTTTATATCATTCGCCAATTGTGTAATGTTAAGGGAAATGACAGAAGAAAGGAAGGATGTACAAATGAGGATAGTAAAAAACGGAACATTGCAAGTACTTGGAGCAAGCATCTACTATGAGGTGCGTGGCTCAGGTCCAATTCTTCTTTTGATCCATGGTGGGGGTGGTGATGCCGACAAGTTCCATAATATCGCCGACCATCTTGCTAAATGGTATACCGTTGTTACTTACGATCGTCGTGGTCATTCCCGTAGCAACCTCGTCAATAAAACTGAGGATTATCATGTGCACACACATAGCGAAGACGCTCACCTGCTGCTAGCTAATCTGACCAATGAACCGGCTTATGTATTCGGAAGTAGTTCTGGTGCTGTCATCGGACTTGATCTGTGCATACGCCATCCTGAGCAGGTACAGTTACTAATCCCACACGAGCCGGTTTTATTACAACTTTTACCTGAAAATGAGTTGAAGCAGGCTATAAATTTCATGGAAGACCTTAAGACAAATCATCAAAGTGAGGTCATAAAGTTATTGTCAAATATTGATGATAGCAATTTCGGACTATCGAAGGATATGCTAACAGAGCGACTACTCGGTAATTCGACTTATTTCACTGAGTATGAAATCCCGGGAATTCTCAGCTATACTTTAAATATCAATGCATTAAAGACCCCATTAAAACCTACATCGATACAGGTACGTCCAGCCGGCGGAAGTACTTCACGAGAATTTTTTCCTTACCATTGCGCAGTCAACTTAGCAGAACACCTCGGAACAGAATTCGTAGAGTTTCCCGGACACCATGTGGGCTATAACACAGTGCATCATAAAGAGTTTGCTGAGAGGTTACACGACGTTCTTGAGAATTAATCAGGAAACGTATCAATGGGTAAGGTATGAGCACAATGGCGCGTATAGATATCAACAGCAGAATATGAACAAACTAAAAAGAAGCAGTTACCTCTCCATTTAAAGGTATCTGCTTCTCTTTACATAGACTCTATAATCATTTGTCTTTCATACCACTTGTTTAGCTTTTCATTAACACTTTTTGAAATACGCTTCATTTTGTTATTACAGAATCTTGAAAGCGTAGCAGGGGATAAACCTATTTCATCTGCTATCTCACGCATTGTTTTATTTTGATGCATATGCTGATACATAATTTTTTCTCGTATCACATCTTCTGATCCTTGAGGAGTTTGTTTTACTGTCTCTGCAATATAATGGTCCTCCTGCTTCTCTTGCATACCTATTACTTTTTTCTTTACCATACTATCTATATTATCCATCAATTCTTTTGGTGGTAAGATAATGATTCCTAATTTGGAGTAGTAATTCTTAAACCAATTACGTTCTCCTATCCTTGTTTCATCCAATTCCTCTGCATACGCCCAATGTGAAATGACACATTCTTTTTCTAAATCAATTAAAACACTTTCTAGTTGTTCACGAATTCGAGTTGGGCGACCCTTTGTAGTTGTAATACCCATTACAGATAGTAGACCTTTTTCCCCACCAATGGAGTATGGTCTTTTTAAAGTACTGTATTGTTGACGGATTCGCCACTGCCAGGATAAATAACGTATTAAACGTTTATGAAACTTGTGTCTATAGCTATTATACTCTAATGCTTTTTTCGATAATAAAGCAGTTGTGCTATTAGACCCATACAAATAGCCCGATAAGAAACTACCTGGTTTAATCTTACAGGATTCTATCCCCATATATTCATTAGTATTCTTATCTCTCCATAACACTACAGAGTCCAGTACGAATAGTCTCTTGATTACTTCACGTTTTACTTCAAATTTTTCCCCAGTTTCAGCTTGATCGTTCAATACTACAACTTCATTATCATCATTCAAATAAATAAAGATGCTTGCTAACGCTGCAATACGTTGTGCTACCTTTATCTTATCTTCTGCACGATAATACTCTACACCGTTTGCTGATGCTTTTGGCATATTACATAATTCCAATACATTCTCATAACTAAAATCTATGAATTCATCTGGAGATTTAGCTTGATTCAACCATTGTATTGTAATGGTATCCAAACAATCTGCTGTAAGATCATCCATATTACTAATTACTCCATCAACCAATATAGACCATCTTTCTGCTTCATTTGTATTCACTAATCTCAAATCCTCATCTTTATGTGAAGATAGTTGTGCAACTCCGCTTGAATTTTTTGTTTCTAATGGCAGTACCGTTTTTGCTGCTGCTTCATCTTCTTCAAACTGATTTTTTGCTATTCCATCACGTAATTGATAGTACATTGCGTCATTTGATACAGGATAATATTCGTCAGGTATATCTGCTATATACTCTTTTATATGACCATGTTCAGGATTTGAAATTTGAGTTGGTTCAACTGCTTCAAACTTTTCTCCAAACTCTTGTTCAATGATTTTATCTAATACATTTTGAATCTCAATTTTATATTTATCTAGATTCGCATAAATGTTCAACAACGATATTCCTTGTTCTTGTTTCTGCCCCAGCCAAGAAACAAGTGTTGAGAATGAAGGGGATATATTAGCTGATGTTACTAATTTATCGTGATTCTCTTGTACTTCGTTATAATATTTTTGCCATTTGGCCCATAACTGCTTATTTTCTTCATAGATTGGAGCAGCAAGTAGGAGGGCATCACTGAACAATACTAATACTTTCTCCATATTTAAGTACCTCCTAACAATGTTAATAACCAATATAATATAAATCCTAACACTATGAAACCTCATAGCTATATGATGGCTACATAACCTTTAAGTTGAAATGTTATCTGAATAATCCGCACAATTGTTGATTTTTACTCTTTTTATTGTGGATCATTTAAATTCTCTTTACTTGTCTTTAATTATATAAAACTGCTTCTATTTGTAAAATCACTACTTTACAATACAATTTCAATTTTTAAAAGTAAATTAGTTAAATACACTGATTTTTTGCTTAACGACTAGAAACTTGTTACTTTAGGTCACAACTTAAATACGCCAGCTGCTTCTTACTTGAAACTGCATAGCTTTATCATGGCTATTAACTCTTATTTGAAACTATATAGCTTTATCGTGGCTATAAGCCCTTATTTGAAATTGTATAGCTTTATCGTGGCTATTAACTCTTATTTGAAACTATATAGCTTTATCGTGGCTATTATTTCTTACTTGAAACTATGTAGCCTTATCGCGGCTATTACTTTTTATTTGAAATTATATAGCCTTATCGCGGCTATAAGCCCTTATTTGAAATTGTATAGCTTTATCGTGGCTATAAGCTATTACTTGAAACTGTATAGCTTTATCATGGCTATTACTTCTTATTTGAAACTATGTAGCCTTATCATGGCTATTACTTCTTACTTTTAATAATGAATAGCTTTATCATGGCTACAATTTCGTAATTTATGAAACGTTATAGCTATATGATGGCTACAACGTTGAAAAAATGAAACGAGAATATCCTGAAAATCATTTGACTAAAAATTTTTTTATTCTATGTAAATTAGTAATAAACGTTGATATAAAGCCATTTCATAAAATATGAAAGAAAAAACGCTAAAATCATTATAGCTATATGATGGCTACAACTTTCACTTTGAAAATCCAAACAACCTATATGTACCAAGAGTTACAGCAGTTTTTAATAAAATATAACTTGTTTTAAAAACATGAAACGTTATAGCTATATGATGGCAGGAAACATGAAACGAACTGAAACGT
>NZ_WIPE01000060.1:103014-119532 GCF_009760835.1 Bacillus sp. EE-W1
ACGTTATAGCTATATGATGGCTACAACGTTCAAACGGAATTGGATGAAAACCCTATAAAATCAATGGTTTCAGAGGATTTCTCCCACTATATACTACGTTTCATATTCAAAAAACTTCATAGCCCTATGGTGGCAACAAACTTTTTTTCATGAAACGTCAAACCCCTTGTCGCACAAGGGATAGAGGCACGTTTCATTTTTTTGTTTTTTCTCTTAAAGGGACAGATTTCACCAGTATTCGATTTGATATAATCAAAAATGATAATTTATATCTAATTGTGGGGAAAACTGCAACTTAATATATAAGGAGGTGAAAAAGATGGCAAAACCTTTCGTTATAAAGAACAAACGTAGTTTGAATGGTGAAACAACAACACCGGTAATTGTAACAATTAAATCATGGCAAAAGTTAGTAGAAGCTTTAGAAGGTAAGTATTACAGTTTTAAAGATACTTATTTAGAAGACATTGTGAAGTCAATGTCCTATGAAGAACGAATTGCAGATGAAGAGGGATTTGTTGCTAAAGCAAAGCCATCTTTTTCACTGAAAATGAAAAAGATTGTAGATAAAGTAAGTGAATTTGATAAAAACGAAGGCAGAAAACATAAGCTATATGGAATTACAAATGCTGATTTAGAAGTATTTCTATTTCTTCATAAAAAATGTAATACATATGGTGAGCTTTCGCATGTATCGATCCACATGCTTTGGGAAGATTATAAAAATTATAAAGAAGCATTTGCACATATTCACCACTCACAATTTTATGTGGCTTTGAAGAAATTAAGCTTCCATAACATCATTACAATCGAAAATGAGTACAGTGGTAAATATAAAATCATCTTAAATGATTTTATGAATAAGGAAACAAATAAAGCAAATGCCTATACATTTATTAGCCCGATAGTATTTACCAAAGAATTCTTTGAGTTATCCATTGCAGCTAAGAAACTATTCATGGATGTAGCAATGCAGCAGAAACGCGAAACTACCCTGAAACGTTCTTTATTCAAAGTTGACGAACAAGGAAACTCAACACACTTTGGTGGTATGTATCGTTACTTACATAAGAAATACCCACATCAGATTCGTGCTGTACTTGAGGAACTAGAAACAAAACTATCAGCTACCGGATCTCCTTTATTTAAAATTTGCAAGTTAGAAAAAGGGAAGAAAAATAAAAAGCAATACACAACATTGCATTTATCTGTACATCCTGATTTCTTATGCGCGAAAGAAGAAGGAGCAGAATACCGTGATCCATTTACACCACGAGATACATATAAGCGTAAAGTTAAATTTATAGAAAACTTGTTAGTTGAAATGAATATTGCTGAATTTGCCAAGGATATGAACCAATTCATTAATGTTTTAAAACACTCTTGTCACCGTCAAATTCGCCAAGTAGTTCGTGGTTTACGAGAAATGATTGATCGACAAGAAGGATATCCTAAAAAGCTTGTTTATACACTAAGTAAATTATTAAAGCAATCTTCTCAATATCGTGTATTAGACACAGCTGCTAAAACTGGAATTTATCCTTTAATTACACACAATGTACCTAAACATGAACAAGAAGAGGCCATTTTTAAATTTGGTACTCATTTTGCTATATACTCTTTACGTAATGTTCAAAAGCTATTCCGTAAAGCGCATGACCTGCTTCATGCGAAATATGCTGTACCTGTAACTATAGATACTTATCATCGTAATTACCTGCAGTATCAAGAAGAATCACTATTTAGAAAGTATGCTTATGAGCAAGGCGTAAACATTAACGCATATACAGCATTAGAAATTGAAATACGCGAACTCTTAAAGTCTAGTGGGCATAAGGGAAATCAAATCCCTAGTGAAATTCGTGAACTGTTCATTGAAAAAATTGATAAATTGCCGAAGGAAAAGATTCGTGTAATTGAGGTCCCTGAAGACTTTAATTTAATTCAGTTTCTACAGTCCTTAGAAGCATATTACCGTTCAACAAGTGAAGTACCACATACGGTTGATCAGCTGCTTCCAGCAATGTAATGATACAGCTCTCTATTTTTGAAAAAAACAAAAGTGGAGGGCTATTCGTGTTGGAGATAACTTGTGGGGTGTATTACTTCAAACAAAGTAGAGAGTCAGTTTTCAAATTTAATGATCACAACTCTCTATTTTTTATGCAATTACATACAGTGCATGTGAAACAAAATGAGATATTCACAATTTTTAAGTTATTAAATCTGAATTTTTAATCTTTTCCTATCATTTCACCTACAAAAAAGCAGAAATATTTATTATTATTCTGTTGATATCTTAATAAATTTGATCTGATGTGTATAAGATATAGCCATAAGTACTGTTCTTATCATGTTCTATCTCTTAATCTACTTAAAATCAGAAAAACATCTGTTAATTCTGTTTAAAAAGTGGATACTGTTTCTAACTTTGACCAATTTGTTAATAAATTGTGTGTAGTTTTTTATAAATGTGGAAAATTTGTTCGTAAGTCATCAGAATTTACATTTATTATTTATTCTTTTACTTGCATCAAATTAACGATGATTATATGTAGTTTTTATATACCTACTTTACGATATTTTGTAGTTTTTAATCATCATCCAGCTCATTAAGTACATTCCCAGTATTTACTTTTTATGATTTTTTACGGCTAGAGTAATGATGAACCCTTAGCATAGCAATGTTTCAAGACTATTTTTTCTCTGTATAAAAGTTTTATCTTTTTTCTTTATATATATTAAAGATATATATTATATTAGGTTTTTATATTGTGTAATACTTACTATAGAGAATAGATCCTGTGTAAAACCAATTTCATTTCTTAATGGAATTGGTTTTTTTATGTACTTTAATAAACATCATATTTAGTTTTAATCATTCTAAAAAAATTTTGATATAAAACATAATTTTTTTTTATTTCTCTTAGATTTCTGAAAAAAGTAAATCATACTTAAAGTAGATAGGTGATTAGTGGAAATTACAATGAACTTTGTAATCTCCTAACCATTTAAAAAGAGAGGTGAAGACATGGTAAAAAAGAAATCCCAGGAAAACGCCGAAAAAAAGAAATTTACATTCTTTAAAAAAGCAAAGAATAAAACAACTGAAATATTAGATATGCAACAAGAAAATTCAGAAGCACTTAAAGAAAAGAAAAAACGTAAAACAAGGGAGAAAGTTCCAGCAATAACAGGAAGGAAAGTAGGTAAGGTTACATTTTGGTGTGTGATGGGATTCATGATTGCAGGAAGCTCCCTTTCATTTATCCAACTTGCCGGTCCTCCTAGAGCAGTAGCTGTTCAGGAAAAGAAAGAGGAGCCCGTAAAAATTAAAATGTCAGAAGCAGAATTAATTGCATATGCGAATAATTTTGCCGCTAATTATTTTAATTGGAAAGTTGATATGAATGTAGCTGAAGAGCGAAGAAAACGATTAGAGAAATTTCTAGTTGAAGGATCTGATGAGCAAGGTGGATTAAATAGAGATACTTTAAAAAACGCTTCTAGTACTTTAGTTAAATCGGAAGCAGTAGAGGTCCGACAAAAAGGAAATGAAGCAGAAGTTACATTAAAAATCATTCAGAAACTAGAACCTGTAAATAATCCTGCTCCTGGAACGACACAAGCTCCAGACACACCAAAGGAACCAAAAGAAGTTACAAGGTACTTCTCTATACCAATTTTAATGGAGAAAGGGAAGATGGTAGTCCCTAACAATCCTACAATCGTTCATGGAGAGAGAGAAAAGGCACCTTATAAAATAGCCACTTTCAAATCAGAAGGACGAGAAATTAATACAGATGCAGAAATTAAAAAAGTAGAACAATTTTTACAATCTGTGTTTAAAGTGTATACAGAAGGAACACCAGAAGAAATAGCTTACTACTTTGAAAAAAGTAATATAACAAATGGATTAAAAGGTATTATGACATTTAGCAAATTAGAAAACCTACGAATTTATGAAGATAAGGATAAAGGATACAGGGTCTTAGTTGATGCTAAGTTAAAAGACAATGATAGCAGCTTAGAGTACACATACACATATGATTTAAATCTTGTAAATAAAGATAACAAGTTTTCAATTAGCTCTATGAAGAAATTTGAAAACACATTAGAGAAAGTGGAGGGTAAATAATTATGGAGCTTTTGGGATTAGATATGGTTGCTCAGCAATTACCTGCTATTACGGATGCAGCGGTCTTAGGCAACATTAATTTTGGAGTGAATGCAAAAAACTGGTTAGTAGCTCAGTTAGGTCCCATTTTTTTAGTTGTAGCAATCATCGGTGTAATAGTTTTACTTGTAAAAAGACAAATGGCTGGTCTAATTGGTTGGTTAGTACTTTGTGCGATTGTATCTGTGTTTGTATTCACTCCAGATGTATTCAAAGATCTTGGAACAAAATTATATAATTTATTATTTAAATAATTATTGGTAAAAAATAGAGATTTTAAGGAGTTGGTATAAGTGACTCAGAAACCGACTCGCAAGGAAGTAAGGACTTACAACTCTATATGGGATATTCCTAAGAGTTTATATGGGATAAGGGATATAACACTCCCTTTCCCTGTACCTTACAGGCAGCTGGGGATTTTTGTTGGAACACTATTAATAATAATATTCTTACAACAGATTTTACCATTAGGAGACAACGTCTTTTTTAAATATCTAATATTACCTGGTGGTGTAGCGTACTTCTTTGGAAATGTAGAATTGGATGGAAAAAGCCCACACAAATTTATGTATCGATTCTTTGTATTTACATTTGAAAAAAAGAAGTTGAGTCGTTATAAAGATGCAACTGGAAATATTGGAAGCTATCAATATAAGACAGTAGTTCGATTTAAGGATGATTCAATTAAGAAAAAGTAATTAATTAATCTATACGGAAGAATTAGTTTAGTCTCATATTCTTCTCTAAGGAGGCACAAATGAATCAGGTTGAATTTCCAGTCAAATATTTTCATGATAATTTGATTTTTAACCAAGATGGTTCTTGCTGGGCGTATTATGAGGCATACGGGATTCCTTATGAATTTAAAGGAGACGATGATAAAAATACGTTGTTTATGCGACAACTCGGCTTATTTTGGAATTATGAAGAAGAAAAACATCTATTAATGATACCTGTTTATCAGAATTTCAAAGAAAAAGCCGATGAGTTTAAAGAAACAGTAAGCGGTGAACTAAAAGAGCTGGCAATCGATCATACTGATGACGTTGTCCATGAGTTAGAAAGAAAATTTGGTAAAAACGCTGTAGAATATCGTTATTTTATAGGTGTGAAATTAAAAGTAAGACACATACAAGAAGGACTTAAGGAAATGCTTTACACTGCATTTCATACCTTTAAAAACACTGCAGAACAGTTTGGATTACTTGGTGATACCAAAATACTAAAAACTGATTTGGAGATGTATAAACGGGAAGCTAGCGCCTTTAGAAATAAAATAAGAAAACATTTAGCAGTAAGAAGTTTAGAAACCAATGAAACACAATGGATTGTATTACGCAACTTCTATCGTACATTGGAAGCACCTGTTACAGCAGGATGGACGCCACCGGTAGTGGATGACGATTCTGCTATCTTTCCGAATCAAGAGAGCTTGTTACGCCTAACAGAATCGGAGATAGACGTTAAAGGAAGACATATAGAAATGTCCCAAATCGGTTCTGATGGATTAGAGTATCCAGCATATATGAGTTTCTTATCGGCATCGAAGATTCCATACACAATGGAATTTCCAGACCAAGAGTGGATGTATATGATCCAAAATATAGATTTCCCAATCGAACTAAGTATACGCACAGAAAATATTAACCACCGTAAAGCTCTATCTAAACTAAATAAAAAGAAAAAAGATTTAGAAGATCAAGAAACACATGCAAGGGAAAATTCACAAACTGTTGGACTAAACGTGTATGAGGGTGTTCAAGAAGCTACTGAATTACAAGCCCTTATACAAAAGACACGTATGCCACTTGTTAAGACATCCGTATCCTTCTGTATATGTGCTGAAGATTTGGATACAATGCGTCGAAATACCAATTCACTCATTTCTATTTATAGAGAGATGATGATTGAACTAGTAAGACCATATGGAGACCAGTTCTTGCTGTTTAATGAATTTATCCCTGGTGCTAGAAGATATGTAAATGATTATATACACTTTATGGAGCCCGGAGTTCTGGCGGCCGGTATGTTTGGTGCAACACAAGATTTAGGTGATAATATCGGATTTTATATAGGTACAACTGGTATTTTAAACAAAGCAGTTTATATGACACCTTCTCTTGCAGCGACAAATACCGTTGCAAATCAAAAAACGAGCGCACTTTCAGTTGCGGTAACAGGAAGTACTGGTTCTGGTAAATCATTTGGAACGAACTTAATTGTTTACCTAGCAGTACTAGGAGGAGCTCAAACACTGATAGGCGAGATGAAGGGAAATTAGACCCATTTATCATTCATAAACATAGCCGAAAAGATGCAATTGAGTTAGCGATGACAATTCTTACTTTCATTACAGGTATTAAACCAGATAACTCGGAGAAATTCCCGCGCTTAGCTTCAGCCGTAGAATTCGTAGCAGGAATGGAAGAGCCGTGCTTAACAGCTGTGTCTCAATATCTTGAAGATAGTGATGATAAAGTGGATCAACAATTAGCCGCTCATATTCAAGCATTTGAGAATTTATCATTTGCACACTTAATCTTTGGTGATGGAACAAATAGAGATATTGAACTTGATACAGCAGTAAATATCATACAAATTCAACATCTTGATATGCCAGATATTCAAAAAGATCCGAAAGATTATACCTTACAGGAAAATCTATCAGTTAGTATGCTGATGTCTCTATCTTCATTTGCAAGAAAATTCTTTCAAAAGGACCCTACTAAATTTAAAATTGTTCTATTAGATGAAGCATGGGCAATCATGGGAACTTCTCAAGGGCGAGAGTTAGCTCGTAAGCTAGTTCGTGAAGGTCGTGCCTTAAACTCTGCAGTATACTTTGCTACTCAAAGTGCAAGTGACCTTGGAGATGAGACATTTAAGAATAATATCGGTATGAAGTTCTCATTCCGTAATACCGACAGTAAAGAAATTTCTTCAATCTTAGATTTCTTTGGATTACCTGATAATGAAGAAAATCATGCGATTATTACTAATTTAGAAACAGGACAATGTTTATTCCAAGATATCCAAGGAAGAACAGGTGTTGTCACAATTGATGTAGTGTTTAAGGATTTATACGATGCATTCGATACAAGACCAAATGCAAGAAAGAATTATAGAAAGTCAAATGATGATGAAAAGCAGGAGGTTAATGCAACCTTTGTCGAAGAAGGGGGAGAAAAAATAAATGTAGGAGTGAGTTAACATGATAAAAACTAAACTAAAAAAATTAATGCTATCTAGCCTATGTGCTGGCGCTCTAATTTTGAGCGCAGCATGTGGAAATAGCGAAACAAATGTAGGAGAAGAAAAAGATAAACAGGGGCACACTCCTAGAGAAATGATGTTGGACTTTGTAAAGGCCGACTTACAACATGATAATAAAACAATTAGAAAACTTATCGTCGATGGAGATAAAAATACAGTTTTAGATCCGAATCAAGGGCCACAAAATAATTTATCTTACAAAGACTATACAGTAAAAGAGTATGTGGTAGATAAGGATACAATTATGTATAACTTTATTTCAAAGAAGCCCCCTAAAAACATCGATAAAGCAGTGAAATGGGTAAGAGTAGTCCGTACAGAGGAAGGATTCAAAGTTCGAAGTTATTCTGGCCCTCAACGAAATGAAGTTGATGAAGTAGCAAATACTAAACCGACAAATGAGTTTAGTTCGAAAGATTAATAGGTTTCCCATAAAAGGGGGAGTAACATGTAATGAAAAAGTTTATTACCCTATTGTTATTAATTTGTACTTTGCTTTTAGCATTTAATTTACTTTTTAAAGCTGCTCCAGTATATGCAGAGGAAGAACCCAGACCTTCTCTTATAGATGATATTATTCCAAAGAATAAGGAAAAACTAAAATATGAAGAATACCCTGCAAGTAGCTATGGAATTGACATTTATACACCCGAAGGTGGATTTGGTGAATCTCTTAAGTTTTGGAAATGGGGAGACAAAGTAAAAGAACAAATGGTTGCTGTGTTATTTAGTCTTGTAAGTATTGGATGGACCATTAATCTTGCAGTTAGTACTTTTGTTACAAGTATGGTCGGCCAATCTATGAGTCTCAACATTGTAGCTGATGTAGGAGATAAATTAGGCGATGTAATATCTAAAGCAGCAGGGTTCAATGGTTCTTGGGGTAATGGAATATATAGTGAATTAATTGGACTCATGTTAGCTTTATTAGCCTGCTGGGTGATCTGGGTAGGTTTTGTACAACGACGCCAGTCAGAGATGCTAGGAGGATTGTTAAAGGCATTAGGTATCTTAGTTTTCACTTTAGGTTTTTTCGCAAATTCAAGTTATATTATCAAAGGACTGAACACTTTCTCTGAACAAGTCAATAAAACTGTTCTTGATTCCACTCAAAGTATTAGTGGAGAAAGTCAAGGATATTCAAGCGGTGTCGATTCCATTACTGATTTAACACACACTCTATTAATCAAACAACCTTATACATTACTGCAGTTCGGTACAACAGATATGAAGAAAATCGGTGATGAAAGAATTAAGAAAATGTTAACAACAACAGGAGCAGATGAAAGGCTTGATCTATTAAGAGAGGAAGTAGAACAGAAGAAAAATACGATATTAACTTTGGATGCTACTTTTGAGCGTGGCGCTGTAGTATTACTACTTTTCTTAATCAATGGACCATTATGGGTTGTCTTAGGCTTATGTAGTATGGCGATGTTGTTTTACCAATTAATGTTTATTATCGTAGCGCTAATGTCACCAGTAATGTTATTGATGGCATTAGTACCTGCATGGACTGGGACAGCTAAGAAATTTTTATCTGAATTGTTCCGAACGCTGCTTATGAAAGTTGCAATTGGCTTTCTTATAACTTTAATGTTTTGGGTTTCTTCAATCTTATTTAGCGCAACTGATAAGTATGGTTATTTAGTAGTTGCCGCATTACAAGTACTTTCATTCTTAGGTGTTTGGTTATATCGTAAAACTATTTTCGATGCTATTACTACAGTACCAGCAAGTGCAGGAGCAGCACGCGCATCAGATGCTATGAGTAATATTAGGCAGAAATATCGTGATGTTAGACGTGGATCTAAGACAGTTGGAAGAGGTGTAGCAGTAGCTGGCGCCGCGGGTCTTGCAAGTGCTGCGGTGGCAGGAAAAGTGGGTAAATCAGGCTACAGTAAGTTTAAACAATTGAAAGAAAACTATGCAGATAGAAAAGAAAAGGTAGCAGATGGTAAACGCAAGGAAAAAGAACAAATGCAAGCAGAAAAAGAAAAAAATATAAATCAAATGAAAAAAGAAGAAAATTTAGGTGTTCGCGATAGAAAAGGAAATCAGGAGCAAGAAAGGGTTAAGGAAGAAGTAGCCGCAACTCAAGAGAATCCAGAATTAGCAGTACGAGGGAAACATGAAGATAATAACCCTGAAATGCAACAGGCAGAACTAAAAGGTAAAGAAGAGGATGTAAAAGCGGATGTTAAACCAGTAGCGCAATCAAATGAGGAATTAAATAATAAGGAAAAAGATGTAAAAGCTCAAGTTAGACCAGTAGCAAGTCAAAATAATGGTGGACTTGAGAATAAGCAAGAAGATGTAAAAGCGGAAGCAAAACCAGCAACAACGATTAAAACACCAACAGGTCAAACTAAGCCAATCACAACACCACAGTCAGGAACAACACCATTACAGTCAAATCCGATGGAGAGTAAACCAATCACAGCACCACAGTCAGGAACAACACCATCACAACCGAAATCGATGGAGAGTAAACCAGTCACTACTTCACATGTAAGTACGCCACAAAAACAAGTAGAAGTAAAACCGGTTAATCCACAACAAACTAAAAGTGTTCCTAAAGTGAATAATCAGCAACAGGTAAAAGAAGGGGCAGCAATTAAAAAAGTTGACACAAAAGGACAAACACAACAAGAAGCTTTAAAAAATGTAAAAGCAAAAGAAACCATAAAACCAAAATAATTCAGCACACGAGGGAGGGTTTATACATTGAGTGCGGAACCAAATCGCGACCATGAAAATGAACATCATCCTGAAGCTGAACTAGGGAATGCTAAGCCTGCCTTGAAAAAGGCAGGCCATTCTTTAGGGAAGGCGGCTGGTAAAGGATCAAAATTAGCGGGTAAAGCAGTTGCACAAGTAGGTAAGAAAGTAGCAGTTAAAGTAGCACAGAAGGCAGCTACAGTTGCTGTTGCAAAGCCATTATTAATAGTAGCCGGTATTATTTTGGCTGTTGTTGCAGGTTTAGGTATAGTGATATTTTTATTAACCGCCACAATGAGTGAAGATGAAGTCAGTCCTGGAGGAATTGGTGGTCCTTTTGCACCAGGTACTGCAAGTGTTAGTCCTGAAGTAATGAGATGGGAGCCGTTGGTACGGAAATATGCAGCCCAACACGGCATAGAGGCAATGACTTCACTAATACTAGCTCTTATCCAACAAGAAAGTTCTGGAACCCAGTTGGACGTTATGCAAAGTTCCGAATCACAAAATCATCCTCCTGGTTATTTTACAGATCCAGAAGAAAGTATTAAATATGGTTTAATGCATTTTGCAGATTGTCATAAAAAATCCAACGGCGATCAAAATATTACATTACAGTGTTATAACTACGGAACTGGCTACGCTAACTATGCAGTTTCAAAAGGTGGATATACTCACGAGAATGCAAGGGCATTTTCTGCAGAGCAATCAGCTAAAAATGGGTATAAATGTGGTTCGTGGCGAAGTGCAGAGGCAGTAGCTAATAATTGGTGTTATGGTGATCCAGACTATGTCCCACATATTATGAGATACTATCAACCTGGTCAAACCCCTGGTGGTTCTGGTGGAATTGCTGGTGGTAGCGTTTTAGGTGATGATGTATTCCAAGCAATTATGACAGAAGCACTAAAGTATCAAGGATGGCCATATGTGTTTGGAGGGCGAACACCAAATACGTCATTTGACTGTAGTGGAATTATTGAGTATACGTATTCAAGAGTTGGTATTAATTTATTTGGTACTGCACAAACCCAATGGGATAAAACCCAACGTATAACAGATCCTAAGCCAGGAGATTTAGTGTTTTTCCATAGTACTTATGCTACAAGTAACTACATTACGCATGTTGGCATTTATGTAGGAAATAATACAATGTATCATGCTGGCGATCCGATTGGCTATGCTGATTTAGGTAAACCATATTTTCAACAGCATTTTGCGGGATATGGTCGTGTAGTTAGATAATAATGCATGTAACATCTAGCAACTTATGAAACTGCGAAAAGGAGGTAAATCATGAAGAAAATCATCATTATAATAGCAATTTTATTAATAGCTAGTGTAGGATTTTTAATAAAATATCAATCTGATAATGAAAAACTTAAAACTGATAATATAGAATTAACGAAAAAAGTGGAAAAGGTGGAGGCACAATACAACGATACGAAAAAGGAATTGTCAGCTCTAAAGAGTAACAATCAACAACAAGTAAAAGAAGCTGCAGAACGATTTCTTAAAGCTTTTCGTACTTATGATACGGGTAAAGGCGAATCATATCTTGCCAATATTGATGCATATATAACACCAAATGCAAAGAAAGAATTAACACCACCAGGTGGACCAACGCAATCTGCTCCTGGAACTGGAGATGAGAAAGAAAAGAAGAAAGTTTCATTTCAATCTGAATACACAGGTGGTGAGTTGTATTATGCATTTTTGGATACCACAAAGGCAAATGTATTAGCAAAAGTGAAAAGTAAAATTACAGTTAATGGTGTTTCATCTGATAATATGTCATTAATGCAGATAAACCTTATCTATGATGGAAATAAGAAGTTATGGCTTGTCGACAAACTTATACCTTTAGCAGATTTAAATGATCGTATGCCTTAGGGTTTGTACACAAATTACATGTAGAGTAAAAGAAAACCCCTCTTAGCATTGCTAATAAGAGGGGTTTTTAGATGTTTCCGTGCTTAATGCAATGAAGATTTCTCTCTTTTTTCTCGCATATAAACAGCAAATTGCACCATTTCTTGCTCTGTTGTCGCTTGTATATAAAGTCACGATGTTTTGAATAAAGTCGCGACGTTTATAAAAAAATTGTGATGTTTTTATAACGAATAGAAGATCTGTACTGAAAGGCGGATTAAGGAATCGTTGAATAGTAATAAAGTTCCTGCACTAAAGGACCATATTGTGGAATAAGAGGAAAGGTCTCAATTTTGATAGACATTTGGATGCGCACACTGATAGAATAAGCAGAAATATAATAGAGGTGGAATGGAATTGAGAAAAAGATTAGGGTGCTTACACGCCCATTATTCGAATATAGAATATATAGAAAACGCATTTTCCCTATTTAACATTGAATTAATACATTTTGTTGACCCAGCTTTAATGTATCGAGTTACATTAAATGAAAATTTTCAAGAATCAGATGCTCAATTTAAAGTTAAAGAGCAAATAGAATGGATTGCCCAATGTAATGTTGATGCTATCCTTATTACTTGCACAAACTATATTGCAATTTTACAGGAAGACCAACTCTCAATTTCAGTGCCAATTATTAAAATTGATGAACCATTCTTTGATTACCTCTGCAATATACAGCAGCCTCAGACCATTCTTTTTACAAATCCTGCAACTGTTGAAGGTACGGTAGAACGCCTTAAACATCATGCTAATAATCATCAAAAATCTTTAGATTTAGAGGTTATTGTTATAAATAGTACTTTTGAATTGATAATGCAAGGACTAAAAGAAGAATACGACCAAGAAATTGCAAAGTTCTTAAATCAAATCATTAAAGATACAAAGAAAGTTATCTCCGTTGCTCAATTATCTATGGTTGATGCATCTCAGCAAGTTGAGTATAAAACATCTAAGACTATTATTAATCCGTTAATTACATTAGTATCTTACATTGTTAATCAATTAAAATTAGAAAAGAAAAATCAGTGATAAACTGATGTGCCCTTCTTCAGCTAAAGGGCGCATTAATTGAGTAAGGATCGCAAAAATTATCAAACTTTTTTATAAAAGGATGATTCAATTGAATATAGAAAAAGTGTGTTTTGATCAATCTTTTTTCAAAACACACTTTTTCTATTTGCATCTTTTATCAAGGTTTATTAAGTTAATTTAATCCAACTTTATTCCAAGGATACATCTGTTAGAATATCTTCTTGTATTTCCTTTTGCGCTGCCGTACCTACATATACTAAATTGTCCCATTTTGAGAATGGCTTTTCCCCTTTAAAAACCATCTCGCTATACCGTCTTAATTCTCCATCAATGTTTACTACATTAATTCTTCCTCCATTATTTAAGAAGCCTAATGCAAACATCTTGTCAGAGTAGTAAAAATCACATTCAGTATTAGGGTCATGTAATTTCTTTAAATTTAATTGATAATTTATATCTTCTTGTGGAATCTCTCTTTTTTCAGTTATCATTTTTTCATATGAGGAGAGTGGTAGGTTATCCAATTCATCTTCAAAGACTTCTTTAAAAATCCAGCACTTATCACTTGTATCTAAAGAATAAAGTTGATACCACTCATCGTAATGTGTTTTGTATAAGTATGTATGTTGCCCGTTAATTGTTTTTTTGTATGATTCCACAATGTAATGATCGGAAAAGTAATGGGTTTGATCATACAAAGTAACATCATCATAATGATCTTCAGTTTCAACAATGAATTTTTTCTTTTCTCCTGCGGATACATATTCATACCCATCTACAATAGGGAAATCTTCTGGATAAACGTTCATACAATCATTTTTAATTAAACAATTTCTTACTTCTTCTACAGCTGCTACTGGTATTTTTGCTATATTCAAAAATCATGTATTCGTATTCGTTAGGTTTAAATTCATTTAGTAATACGTAAGAATCCAAAGAATGCATCTTATAAGTATTTATCCACTTCACAGGTTCATGAAATTCTCCAGGTCGTATTAGATATCCCCAAAGTCCTACGTATTTCTGGAATGTATCTTCAGGCAATATGAAATAAAGCGAACCTTCCTCAGTTTCTTTTTCTAATATCCTTTTTTCATTAAACAGTTTACGCATCCTTTTTCCCCTCGCAATCAAAGTTGAAAATAATAAAATAGTCCATATAGGATTAGTTTTTGATGAAAATTTAATTGATTAAATATACAACTATTTTAACATTAACTTTTATAAATAAGATAAGGATCAGAGCTAGTTTTAAAAATTTTAGAAAACATTTCTAAAACACTTAGTTTCTCAGTTAAAAGTAACAATAATTCAAGTAGAAGTATTATTTTTGAACTTTATAAATATTGAACAAGAGAGAGGAGATATTTTTATGGATTCAAAAACTTATGAAAAACTCCAGGCACTACGTAGATATAAAGAGCCAATTCAAGCGGTATTGAGAACGGTTAAAAGAAACGATAAAGACGATCCAGATACTGAATATGCTGAGTTTGCCCTTGAAAACGGTAAGATTATAGGTGTTTGTAAAAAAGAGGACTTCTCTGATTACTCTTTTAGAAGTATTACACAATTCACAGGTAATATTTTTAACGTAGTAATTACTCAAATGTCTGATGAACTAGATGTAAATAAAGTTCAGGTTTCAGTAAAAGAAGCAAGTAGGAGATCTGCAGATGCTTTAATTCGTGAGTTGATAGAATTGGAGCAAGATGAAAGATTGCAAGAGCCAACCTACGAAGCAGAGGTAACGGGGTACAACATGAATGCTCAGGTTCCTACTATATTTTTACGCATTAATGGTGCGGAATGCTTCATGAAATTACATGAACTAAACTATGGAAGAGTATATAAAAACGCTGTGGATCGTTATGCACCTATTGGTGAACGTATCCCAGTTAAGGTTCTACAATTTAATCCGGAGCAACGACTAATTCACGTTTCTAGGAAAGCGGCAGTGGAAAATCCTTATCAATTATTATCTGAATTAGCTGAAGGGGATACAATTGTAGGGAGAGTTGTAAATGTTGACCCGCGTTTTGGAGTTTTTGTTGAACTGGACCAAGGCTGCACAATTAAAGGAATTGTCCCTAAAACAATCGAACAGCCAGTATTGGATGAAGTAGTAAGTATGAGAATTGTGAATGTGGATGTAGAAAAAGAGAGAGGGTCGGGGGTTATCTTCAAGTTTCCTTTTGGACGCAAAAAAGTTAACGACCCAACAGCGTTTTTATATAACTAATGAGTGCGCCGCAGGTTTCCGTACAAGAGAATGGAAAGGCGGTTCAATATTGGCTTAATAGGGACCAATCTTTATCACTTTGGGATGACCCCTTTTTACAGGGGGGACCAATTCTTCCAGATAAATTCAAACCACTCACAGATTTACGTAGTATTTATGACAGAATTAATTCAGGTTTTATAAACGAAAAAGACAATTTAATACTAAAGCTTATTTGGGATTCATTAGCAATTACTGAAGCTCAAATCAAAAATTTTGTGGAGTCTAAAATTAGTAGGTCTCAGGTTTCAGAATCGCTGAAAAAACTGGCACTGTATGGATTTGTTAGTAGATGGGAGGTAAAATCGGGGCTATTTCCGGATCAGCCTAAAACCTCTGCTCCAATTACTCTAAATACTGCTGGTCATTTGATGATGTGGGCTTATCATAACCGTAATACAAACTATTCTTTAAAGCCTGAACAGTGGTTAAAACTTGGAGTGGCAGGCGTACAAAGATTTGTCACTATGAATCAAATAAAATATGAGTTTGCAGTAGGTCAACAATTATTAAAAAACTGGTGCTGGTATCCGAAGCTACAAGGTACTGGTACGGGATATAATCCAATTGCTGTTGGAGAAATTAAAACTCCAATTGGAAATCAAAACTTCATATTTGAAAGGGTGCAACAGGGGCAGCGATATGCACAGCACTTAAAATCGCGATTGAAAATTTGGGAAGATCAAATTCAAAATGGACCAAATAATTTATTGAACTTCGAAAATACGAAGAGTTTACCAGGTATTTTTATTTTATCTATATCAAATCTTGCTTTAGCAGAACATGTTAGAAAGGAGCTAATGTTAGACTTACGAAAGATTCCTATAATGCTTATAATAGACGAATGCATTCACAGTGAGGGATTTGCAAAATCTTTTTATATCTCAACTCAAAACGGAATTCAGCAAGCACCATTACCATTTTTGAGATAACAAGAGCTGCTTCAGGTAAATATGCTGAAGCAGCTTTTTGTTGTAATAACGATGAATCGACGTTCACAACTCAACCCTTATTTGCAATATATCTAATCTCATCTTTTATAGATAGCAATTAGGGTTTTTTTTTATGAAAAAGCAATGTATTGAGTAGATAATTACAA
>NZ_WIPE01000060.1:119542-120416 GCF_009760835.1 Bacillus sp. EE-W1
CTAGAATGAACAGTAATGTATAATCTAATTTCCTTAAATGTAGCAAGGAGGGGGGAAAATTTGAATAAAATAATTTGGTTTATATTTACTTTTTTGGCCGTTTTAGTAGCTGGTTATGTTGTTATCCAATATTTTATTATGGATGGATTTCAAACAGGACTTGTCAAAATGAAGGTTATGTCTGTATCTAAATTAAGTAGTTTTTGGTACATTATGTTATTTATACATATTACAACTAGTATAGTAGCATTAGTAATTGGTCCGTTTACATTATCCACAAAATTTAGAGGAAAGAATATCAACCGTCATCGAATAGTTGGGAGAATCTATATGGCTGGTATATTATTAGGCGGCGTTTCAGGACTGTACTTATCCTTTTACGCTATGGGGGGATTGGTAGCAAAGCTTGGTTTCGGTTTGTTAGCCGTATTTTGGCTAACATCAGCATATCAAGCATTAAATAGAGTTAAGAATAAAAAAATTCAAGGTCATCGGAATTGGATGATCAGAAATTATTCCTTAACCTTTGCGGCAGTTACATTAAGAATTTGGCTACCTTTGTTTGTATTGCTATTTGGATTAGAGCAGTTTGAGCTTAGTTACGCTGTTATTGCTTGGTTAGCGTGGGTACCAAATTTAATTATTGCAGAATTATTTATAAGACAAAGACTTGATAAAGGACAATATCAGGGAAATGATGATTTACATTTTTGATGCAAATCTTATTTAATGTTGAGGGAGAAATTCCCTAGCGATTAAATGTTTTTTTAATAATTGTTCTCGTTGAGATTATTGAATTTTTTGATTTAATGAAAATTTCATTTTGTACTAATACTTTTAAACCGTGAAAAAAGGCTCTGCTGTTTCCGGCAGA
>NZ_WIPE01000060.1:120426-148214 GCF_009760835.1 Bacillus sp. EE-W1
GTAACTCTTACCTTACTCTTTGTTCATATAATAAAGGATTGTTAGCGAAAATCCAATACTCTATATGTTGAGAAATAAAGAATAATCATTATAAAGAATCTTATCTTTTTTTCATAAATTAAAGAGCAGCTAGCAAAAGATAACTGGATATGTTAAACATAGAAAATTTAGCATTTTCATTTTGATAGTAAAAGAGTAATCAAGGAAGGGCCGAATAATAAAGGTTGTGGCACAAAACGATGTTATTTGCAATCGCTTTTAGTCGGAATCACAAGTTTTTATGGGTTTAGGCAAGCTGATAACATAAGAGTCTGTTTGCATGTTCTACCTTTTTTTATGTACAATAAGAATAAGAGATGATATAGACAGGGAGAGGAAATCCATGTCCACTAAATTAGTAAATTTACGCATTGATTTTGCTTTTAAACAGTTATTTGGAACAAAAGGAAATGAGGAAATTTTAACGGGTTTCCTAAATGCAATTTTAGAGGAATCTTTAGATGCGCCTATTACGTCACTACAATTAGATGATCCACATCTCCATAAATCTTATGAAGATGACAAGTTATCGATTTTAGACCTATTAGCAACGCTAGATAATGGAACGCAAGTGAATATTGAAATTCAGCTTCGAAATACACATGATATGGTAAAGAGATCATTATATTACTGGAGTAAACTTTATACATCCCAAATGCAAGAAGGAATGCCATATCGTTCACTTCGGAAAACTATTACCATTAACTTACTAGATTTTATTTTATTTTCTCAGGATGATGCATTTCATACCATCGGACAATTATGGAATACTAAAATGCAGCAACTCCTAAGTGACGACATTGAAATCCATTTTGTAGAGATACCGAAATTGGTAAAACAATGGCGTGAAGAAAAAGTCAACCCGTGGGAAAATACATTTGTTCGTTGGATGTTATTATTACCAGCACATGAAGATGAACATTTAACTCAAACATTGGAGGAGATTGCGATGAATCAAGATCCAATTTTACAAAAGGCAATAAATAAATGGGAAAATATGAGCCATGATTCTTCTTTTAGAACAGCGTACGAAGCTCGAGAGAAATTGCTTTTAGATGAACAAGCTAAGTTAGCGCATGCAGAACAAGAGGGCATGGAAAAAGGGATTGAGCAAGGTAAGATGCAGATGATCCGAGGAATGCATGAAATTGGTGTACCACTTGAAACTATTGCAAAAGCAAGTAAGTTAAGTGTGAAGGAAATAGAACGTATCTTAAATCTAAAATAAATATATGTGAGTATACAGAACTCATGAGTAGAAAAATTAGACGTTCATTATCATATACGGTTAATGGGAAAGCATTGCTGAAGATTTTAGCAGTGCTTTTTCTATATTATTTAAGGCAATTGACCTTTTGTAAAAAAATCAATTGCCTTTTTACGATTTAAAAATATCGGGAATAAAATGAAGATAGTACTTTACACGCCTTTAGTAGAAGGAAGATATTACGATGAAATCATGGATTAAGATCGCTTGTATAACAGCATTCGTTTCTCAAATAGCAGCATGTAGCAGTACTAACCAAACAATAAATGATTCGAGACCTGCCCAAACCGTACAAAAAAGAATACAACAGCATGCAGAAGGGCAAGGTATTTTTGATATTCCAGAAACTTATAAGAATAAATAAGTGAAAAATGATCTTTTATGATATAAAAAATATTTCTTAATTTTAATATTTAAAACTTATGTATACGTGTTACAATGAAGTCCTCCAATTTATTTTATTCTCCTATTTAGAATTTATGGTTTAGTATCCGATAAAACAAAAGTGGCTGTAGTAAATAGATAAATGAATGAAGTGAAGCGGTCAGAGTGGTTAAAAGGCTGTTAAGTATAGTTATTCAAAGAATAAATTCACTTAGTTAAGTTAAAGAAAATTTGGTATGGTAAGGATTTCATCCAATGTGAATCGTTCTAAATTAAACTTTCGATTCAATCAAAGCCAAAAATCATCTTTTAACTGAAGTTTATGTTTCCTCCAGTTAATTTAGAATAATTCGTAGTCTTAACATTGCTTACTATAAAAAAAATACATATTTGAAAGGGGATAGATACAACTTCACTTGTAAAAAATAAATCGCTATATGAGAAGATGCACGTAAAGGGATGTAACGGTAATTTCATTTCGAATAATACCATAAATGAATGTAGAAAAAATAAAGGAGCAAACAATTAAATAAACTATATCAGTTGTAAGAATGAAAGGGAGAAGTAGATAGTGTTTAAAATAAAAGAAAGATTGGAACAAATGAAGCTTAAAACGAAGTTGTCTATGGCATTTATTGCAATATTAATTATACCAAGTCTTGTCGTAGGGGTATCGTCTTATGATAAAGCAAGAACAGATCTTAATGAAACAATTCTACAAACCGCGAAAGATAATGTGAGTATTTTAAATAAGATAGTTGATGATGAATTAGAAAATAAACATATAGATGTAACTCATTTTGCAAAGATACTTACACAAGGTGATTATAATGCTGACCAATTGCAAAATGTGCAAAGAAAATTTGATCAATATATACAGTTACATCCGGAGATAGAAACAATTTATACTACATCCAGTAATAATCAATTTATTCATGCACCTGTTGGAAAAATACCAGAAGGATTTAATCCGTTAGAAAGTAGTTGGTATAAGGATGCAGTAAAAGCTAATGGAGAGATTATTGTTTCGTCACCCTATAAATCAAAGGCTACAGGAAATATGGTAATAGCAATTGCAAAGCAAAATGCTGATAAAAGTGGTGTCATTGGTGTGGACTTGAATATTGATGATATCGTAAAAACTTCTAAAATGATAAAAATAGGAAAACAAGGCTTTGTATCTATAGTAAGTCAAGATAAGACTATAGTTGTTCATCCTACACTTAAGCCAGGTGAGAAATTAGAGAAATCATTAGCAGATGAACTATACAAGAAAGAAGATGGAGTAATTACTTATAGCCTTAATGGCGAGGATCGAAACATAAGCTTTAAAACAAACAAAAAAACAGGTTGGAAAATAGCTGGTGTAATGCCTATTAAAGAAATTGAAGAAGCTACCAATCCTATTTTTTATAAAACGCTCACTATAATAGGGGCTTCATTGTTGTTAGGTGGAATTGTAATTTTCTTCATTCTTAAATCTATTATTAATCCACTAAGGCAATTAGTTATTTCAGCTCAAAGAATTAGCCGGGGAGATTTAACTGAGAAAATAGATATTCGTTCAAAGGATGAACTTGGTCAATTAGGTGGTAGTTTCAATGCAATGGCAGAGTCGTTGCGTAATTTAATTTCTCAAATTAATACATCTGCAGGACATGTGGCTGCTTCATCTGAGGAACTAACCGCTAGCGTAGAGCAAGCCAGTGTTGCGACAGAACAAATTACAAAAGAAATGGAAGAAATATCTAATAGTGCAGAAGTTCAAAATAATGAAGTTGCGTCTGGAGCGAAATTAATTGGTGAGGTCACGCGTAATATTCAATGCGTAGCTGATAATGCTTCTGAAGTATCGGCTTCATCCTTATACACAAAACAAAAAGCCAATGAGGGCGAACAATTAGTAGAACAAACTGTAACGCAAATGGAGTCTATCCATCATTCTGTTTCTCAATCCGATAATGTAATTAAATTATTAGATAAAAAATCGCAGCAAATCGGAAGTATATTAGAAGTAATTCAAAATATTGCAGCACAAACAAATTTATTAGCATTGAATGCAGCGATTGAAGCGGCTAGAGCAGGAGAACAGGGGCGTGGCTTTGCAATTGTTGCCGATGAGGTCAGGAAGTTAGCGGAGCAATCATCCGAATCTTCAATGGAAATTGGAAGTTTAATTAATGAAATACAAGCAGATGTACATGAGACTGTAAAAGCTATGAATGAAGTAGGAGTTGAAGTGCAGTCGGGGATTCAGGTTGCGAATGATACAAAACAAAGTTTTTATGAAATCTCAAAATCTGCAAATGATATCGTGTCAAAAGTACATGGTATGGTGGAATTATCAAATAAAATGACAAGTGATGTAATGGAAGTCGATACATCAATTAATCAAATATCTATGGCTGTGAAAGAGAATTCTTCAAGTATGCAAACGATAGCCGGTTCATCTGAGGAGCAACATGCTTCTATGGAAGAGATAAATTCTTCAGCAATACAATTAGCACAGATGGCCGAAGAACTTCAAGAATTAATTGGTGGATTTAAGATATAAGTTCAGATTCTAGGATAGAATCCTAGATAGTATGTTTAAGAATAGAAGTTAAAAACCTTATAATGTAGTAAGTAAATATAATATGTATTTTTTATAGAGATTGCACATGCAGATCAACTACTTTAAATGGTAGTTGATCTTTTTTATGAGATATTCATTTTTGAATATCTCTTTCTTTAAAGTGTAGTGTTGATACAGTAGTACATATTGAGCGAATTATCACATCCAAAAATCTTCAAAGTCTACGCCGAATCCTTTTCTTTTTAAGGCCCTAATTATCTTTTGACCATTCCCTAATGAAGGCTTGTATTGATTCGAACGAGAGATACGGCTAATTGTATTTTGGTTTACCCCACTCCATTCCTTTAATTCCGTTTGAGTAATATCATTCTTTCTTAAAAATTTACCAAACTTAGATAATGGTTTTCCTAAGCCAAACACTGCGAACACTCCTATTCGTAGATACTCTATTAATCACATTTTTACCAAAGCATGATTTTTTTAAACAAAAGTGTTAATAATGTACAAGCTGTTCGCAATATGATGTATCAAGGTCGCTATCAAAGTTGCTAGCAAACGTATTATCAAGATAGATATCAAATCAATTCGCCTTTGTATTGGCAAAGTACATACCAAATTAACTATCAAAGTAATGTTAACAAGGTAATAAGTGAATCAACCCTATGTTTTATAAGTTTTCTTATTCTGTTTATAAAGAGAACGGAGGCATTTAAATGCGAGTAAGGAAAAAAAGGATTTTTTTCCGCAAGTTTATAGATCGGTCATTCAAAGATAAAGAAAATACAATTCGTAAATACAATTCATTAAGTCCTTTCGCATTCCTTCATATGTCGGATCAGGTATTACATACTTACATTGCATTAGGAGTTATGGGAACGATTTCAATCGGAGCAGTCATGTTAGAAAAGTATTTGGTGCGAAATGACTATATATCCGCAGCTAAATTTGTGAGTGAAGGAATTTATCACGGTATGCGAATTGGTGGAGTATGTCTGATTGGATATGTATTTATTCGCATCTTAATGATGTTTTAAGGAGGGAAGGGAGTAATGAGGATTATAAAGGAGTGGCTTCGTACGCAAAGGTTAAGGAATCAGCTTATGGAGGTGTTCGGAAAAGCAGGTTTATATACGGAACATCAAACACGCGGGGGAAAAGTGCCTATTTATCCAAAGGTACATAATATTTCTTCTTCAAAAGAAAGTGTGAGATATGTGTTTACCCTACCAAACGGATTAGATCCACAGAAGATTGAAAAGAAGTGGTTTTGTTTCCAGCAAATATTAGGACGGAATATTACAATTGAAGGGGATGTGAAAAAGTTTGTCCTACATGTATTTCATTCGAATGCTGGGCTAAAGCCGTATATTTATTGTTTTAGAGAATGGCAGACACAATTAGAAGGTTACGGTTTACCTGTTGTGGTCGGCAGGGACCAATACGGAAAAATGATCGCGTACGACATGATTGGTTCCAATTCACCGCACTTATTAATCGCAGGAGAAACGGGAAGTGGGAAAAGTAGTATGGTACGTGTTGTGCTATCCACACTCATTCAATATATGTCTCCTAATACGTTGCATTTGTATCTTGGTGATTTAAAAAACTCTGAATTTCATTTTTTACGTAGAGTGAAGCATGTAAAAGAAGTTTGTATGGAAGAAATCGAAATGAAAATAATGCTTCAAAAGTTATGGAAGGAAATCAGGGAACGAAGAAAACTTATGGAAAAATATGAAGTTGATCATATTGATGCGTACAACAAATTAAATCCAAATCATCCAAAGCCATATATCCTACTTGCTATTGATGAAGTGGCTATGCTTAAAGATGAAAAACAGTGCATGACTACGATTGAAAAGATTTCAGCAGTCGGGAGATCACTAGGGGTTTTTCTTTTGCTTAGTATGCAGAGGCCAGATGCCAAGGTGTTAGATGGTAAGTTAAAACTTAATATGACTGTAAGAATGGGCTTTAAATGTGATAGTGTGATTAATAGTAATATTATGGGTACTTCTGGTTCAGAGTATTTAGAGCAATCTGGACAAATGATTTTTAAACGAAATGGATTAATGAAAGTGCAAGCTCCTTATTTGGAATTAAGTAAGGCGAAACAAATTGTTGAACCATATTGCATGTCTAAAGAGGAGAGGGTACTCAAGTATTCATCGCAAGTAGAAATTCCGTTATTTGGGGTGTTAGATGATGAAGAGTAGAGATAAAGGAATTCTGAATGATTTGAAGAAATTTAGATGTATGTCCCGAGACGATATTATTGACTTGCATTTTCAAGGCTTAAAGAATGCGATAACCTGCTGTAATACCGTTATGAAACGATTAAGAAGAGACGGCCATGTTGATGCTAACGTATTGCAACACCCATACATTTATTTTCCGCAACCCAATCCTATCAGAAAAACGAGTCAAAAAATTCCTCATTTCCTTGGTATTGTGGACGCATATAAACAACTCGTTCATTATGAAAAGCCTGAACTATTCGATGTTGAACCAAAGTATGGGAAAGAATTCATGGAACCCGATGCATTTACAATTTGGCGTAGATCTCCATTCTTTATTGAAGTTCAAAAGTCAGTGTACAGTAAAAAAATAATGCAAGATAAGATAAATAGATATGAATTATACTTCCATAGCCAAGAATGGCATAATGAATATTGGCAACCGAAAGCTTCTAAATTTTTTCCATCAATCCTTATCATTACTGACAAACATTACGATGTTCAATCTCCGTATTTCCGTATATTCCAAGCAAATTCTATAGAGAGTTTTACAAATAATTTAGTGGTAAAACCATAAAACAAGATACTTTGTTCTTAATTCACATAATTTTCAAAATTAAAACCTTTGGATGTTAATATTTGTTATATAATATACTTATCAAAGCATTACCCCTGTAGTATTTATGATAAATTTTCAAGGTAGTTTGTTTATCTCGTATATTCACCTTAAACTGAAAAGAACTTGTAGAGATTCCTACAAGTTCTTTTTGTTGCTCTTATAAACACGAAAATCCCCTTCTTTACTCCCAGTAATTTTACTTTATCAAGATTACCCCCTTATTGAACTACTCCCACTGTTATCTCGTATAGACGAGGAAAATTAATAAGTAAGGGGCTCAATCGAATTCTCACTTATTAGTAGGTTATCACCATAGTTATTGTGGTTAGAAGCCTTATCGCTTCATTCTTCCAATTGATACTTGCGTTAATATCCCGATTATGGTGTGTACAACAAGAAGGGTAGTCCCATTTTCGTAGGTTTAGATTGGTAACGTCTTGGTTTTGATATCCATAACAAGAACATAATTGATTTGAAACAAATGTTTCCGATACGACAATGGTTTGTTTGCCATACCATTTCGCTATCAAGCTAACAAAGAGACTAAAAATATTAAAGAAGGATTTTTCCAAAATGGAGACGCTTTATCAGTAAGAGGAATATGTAATTATACATATCCTTTTTTTATAATGTTTTTATATATAAAACCTCTTACATATGGGTTATCGATTATATTCAAAATGTCAAAGGCCTTGATATGTCTGTAAAAACGTATCAAAATTTTATTTTAAGACACACAGTATATAAATTTTTGATTAGGCATATTCCTCTTTTTTAGGAAGAGGAAAAACACCTACTATAAAAATTTGCACAACAGAGCCAAATAACGTGATAAAGTATGTATTGCTGTGCATGTAAATATCAAAAAAAGCCTTACAAAATGATGTTTGTAATGGTTTAGCTTATACGATTTTAGGAAATTAATAGCATTTTATGACGTTATTATTAACCTAGTTTCCAAGAAATAGAGGTGAATGTAGGATGACTAAACCTTTTAAAAAAAATAGTCGTTATATGGTAGGGTTGGACAGTCTAAGGGGTCTAGCTATACTAGGTGTTATTTTGTATCATATTAATTTTAATTGGATGCCTGGAGGGTTTTTAGGAGTTACAGTATTTTTTGTACTTTCAGGTTATTTAATTACAGATATTCTAGCCATGGAGTGGAAGAGAAATAAGAGAATTGATTTGAAAAAGTTCTGGCTTAGTAGGGCAAGAAGATTGCTTCCAGGAATGCTTGTTATGCTCGTTATAACATTGGCATGGATTACGATTTTTCATAGCTCTTTACTTGAAAAAATGCGTGGAGATTCATTAGCGGCATTATTTTATGTTAGTAACTGGTGGTATATTTATCATAAATTATCTTACTTTGATAATTTTAACCATATTTCTCCATTAAATCATTTTTGGTCGTTAGCAGTCGAGGAACAATTCTATGTTGTCTGGCCGTTTATTATTAGTTTAGGACTTTACTACATAAAAAAACAATCCCGTATAATTTTATTGATTTGTCTAGGAGCGTTTGCTTCAGCTTTAGCAATGGCAAATTTATATGAACCTGGAGTTGATCCGAGTAGAATATATTATGGTACAGATACGAGGGCCTTTTCCTTACTTATCGGAGCGGTACTTGCCTTAGTTTGGCCAAGCAATAGGCTTGCTAATAAAATTATCCCGAAGGCGCGTTTCATCCTTGATGTAGTGGGGGGCATTGCTCTTATTATTATTTTGGTTATGTTTTGGAAGACCAATCAATATGATCCATTTCTATACAAGGGAGGAATGGTTCTCTTATCAATTGCAACAGCATTGTTAGTGGCAAATCTAGCTCATCCAGCTAGTCGCATTGCTCAATTTTTACGATTTAGACCTTTACGTTGGGTAGGAGTAAGATCGTATGGCATATATCTCTGGCATTATCCAATTCTCACATTAACGACTCCAAAAGTAAATACGGGGGATTTTTCAATAATAAGAGCAATCCTTCAATTTCTTTTAATAATATTGATCGCGCAAATTTCATGGAAGTTTATCGAAAAACCAATCCGACAAGGTGCGCTCCGGAACATTCAGTTTAAGAACTTAAGACTTCAAAATGTCACTTTAGGTGTTAAGTTAGCTTTAGTTTGTTCAGTATTCTTTTCGTCAATAGCAGTTTTAGGGTTATCAAATGCTAGTAAGGCTAAGGAGAATTCTCAACCAGATAAGGTGGAAACAGTACAAACAAAACCGGCGCCACATCCAGTTGCTGTTTGGGAAAATGCAGATCAAGAAACGCCACTAAATCAAGGGGAATCAAAAGAAGTAAATCCTGCACAACCTAAAAATCCACTCACAGTTACTGCGATAGGTGATTCCGTTATGATTGATATTACTCCATATTTAAAAAATACTTTTCCTGATATTAGGATTGATGCGCAAATTGGTCGTCAGCTGTCAAAAGCGATTCCGGTAGTTGAACAGTTAAAAAATGAAGGGAATTTAGGAAACTATGTCATTATCGGATTAGGTACAAATGGAGCCTTTACTACTGAGCAACTTGTTTCATTAATAAAATTAATTGGAAACGAACGTAAAATAATATTTATTAATACGAGAGTGCCACGTCCGTGGGAATCAATTGTGAACGAGAGACTGAAAGTAACAGTACCTAAATATCCTAATGTAACTCTAGTTGATTGGTATGCAGCAAGTGCTGGAAAGAAAGACTACTTTGCACCTGATGGTGTGCATTTAACCAATATAGGTGCAGAAGCATACGCAGTCCTTGTGGCTAAAGCGGTTAATCAATAATTAATTATATTTTGTCAAATTCTTTTGCAAAGTTAGCTGAAATAAAAAAAATCTATGTTTGGAAAAATAAATTTTTGGCATTTAGCAATAATTCCTGTAATTCATAATACATTGAAAAGCGAAGTTTAGTTGAAGACTTCGCTTTTTTGTACGGGACATGAATGATGTCGATGCCTTGTACTATACGTACGGCATAACTAAAATGTTGAATTTCTGTGGTTTTGAAAAAGTGGTTGTCACTTTACAGGTTAATAAACCTGTTCTATAGGGTTCTTTAATGGGCTAATTATATTTTTCTTACTAGATAATGTATCAGTTCGGTTAGTAATCTTTTAAATGATTTTCTATGATTAAGTAAATATCTCATTTATAAACATTGATATAGGTAATTTTGTTATCTTTCGAAAATGTAAGGTTGACGTAATGTTTTTGAATTTTTTTTCAAACGAGAACAGATTAAGATTACAGTATCATAGAAAATCAATGAGGTGAACAATATGAAAAAATATATGGCACTTTTTAGTCTTTTAGTTGTATTTGCAGGTCTGCTAGTTGGATGTGATATTAATCGTATGGGTAAAGATGAGTATTACGTTCAAATTACAATGGATGGAAAAGAGGGAGTTTCAAAATCTATGGATGGTAAAGTGATGGGAAAGGAGTATGAATATACATTATCGGGTTTTGATAAGGAAGGTAAAGAAAAAGAGTTACAATTTATGGCACAAAAGAATCTTCGTAAAGAAGCATTCCTACGTGTATATCACTCAGAGAAAAAAGGTGTAACCGCTTGGGAGGAAGTGCAGGAAGACGAGCTTCCTAAGAAAGCAAAAGAAAAACTAGGTGTGAAATAATCATTTATTTGTGATGGTGGATTCTCCTACGTGGAGGGTTCGCCGTTTTTTATTATATGTTATGTTGTAGTTTTTTATATAAAGCATATTGAAAAGATAAGGTAAATCTTCCGGAATGATATCTCCATAATTAATAATTTGTACGTTAACCTTTCCTTTATTACTAAATCCATTTATATCAACAAATTGTCCCGCATATCCCTTTGTACCAATATCTTTTAAAGTACGTATAAAAAATGCCCTTTATCTTATCTTTATCTTATCTTTACCTTATCTTTAAACTTTTATATTAAACTTAAAACCTTAAAGTATTGATGTTTTAGTCTAAAAAGGGCGGGAGATAGATGTCCATTACATAGTTTGTAAATAACCAATTACCTTTGAAAAATTGAATTTTTTATACGAGGAGGAATATATGAAGGATACAAGTAAAAAACAAATTATAAAAGTGTTCCTTATTAGTATTTTGGGCTTAGGAATAATACTTGGAATGCTATATTTTAATCATAAAACCAATATTCAACAAAATAAAGCGCTAGCCACCGAAAAACGTGTATTGCAATATGAATCTACCTTGAAAAAAGAATTAGAAAAATATAATTTAGGAGAGAAAACAGCAGTTTTATTAGGAATTATGTACCAAGAGAGTAGAGGTGAGGGAAACGATCCTATGCAGTCATCCGAATCACTTGGATTAAAGCCAAATGAAATTCAAGAGACAAGCTTGAGCATTGAACAAGGGGTAAAACACTTTGCTAAAATGTACAAATATGGAACGGACAAGGATGTTAGCATGGATACAATTATTCAAAGCTATAATATGGGGCCAGGGTATATTGATTTTGTTGCTAGTCAAGAAGTTAAACAACACTCGGAGGATTCAGCCAAAAAGTTTTCTAAGATGAAAGTTGATCAAAATCCAGCGATGTATACTTGTGGTGGAAATAAAAATAATTTTAGGTATCCATATTGTTATGGTGATTTCACATATGCCACAAAGGTAAATGAAAAAACAAAACTTATTGAAGAACTTCTTCGAAATGTACATAGCTCTTCTAAATAAGTTGCAGAATGAAATATAATGATACCAAGTTATTAACAATAATATCTAAGAAAAAAACTACTTCCTTTCTTAATTCACATAATTTTCAAAAATAAATCTCGTAGATGTTAATATTTGTTATATAATATATTTGTCAAAGCATTACCCCTAAAGTTTCTACAGTCAAGCTGTAAGATAGTTTGTTTGGCCCGTATTTTTAAGGGTTAAAAGTGGATTTAAAATATAGTTGCAATTTTTTGAGGGGGACTTATATGGGAGCGGCTAATCTGCAATGGATTACAGGTAATGTATTTGGACCTCTACTAGGTGGTGTATTACTGGATCAGCTTTTAGGGCATATGCTATTTACAATCTTAGGTGTAGGTTGTATTATTTCTGGATTTATTTACTTACTTTTAGACAGACTTATTGAGAATAGAAGTAAAGAAATACCTATAAAACAAACATCTTAATTTTAATATTGTTAATGAGTTGAAAATTAAATTTTATGTTTTAAGAATTAAATAAAGTGCACGTTTATTATTAGTAAACGTGCACTTTATTTATTAGTATTTAAATTAACTCATATATATAAATTTTTTAGGTTACGACCTAAGTATATAAAAGTAATTTACTGCTTCTTTTAATCAATTACAACTAAACTTCTTGACCTATCAATATGATTAAGTAACATACGATACTCTTCTTCGTACATATTTACGCTTTGTAGAAGGGACTGGTTTTCTGCTTCTAAATTTTTTATTTGGTTTTGTAAGTTTGTAAATTCATTTGTTTTTTATAATTTTGTAGAAAGAGAATAATATCATCTAATGTCATAGATAAAGAGTTTGTTTCTTTTTTTTGTTGAGAGGGAGAAATATTATTTCCCACTTCTCGATTTTGTTTTGCTTGTTGTATTTCCTCTTGGTATTGTTTTTTCACGTATGAATTCCAACGAAATCCACAAGCTGCAGGTGTCCTATTTAGTAGTTTTGCTACTTCTTTGAATGCAGCTAACTGTGTTCCACCGTTACGAATATTCTGGAGTACTGTTGATGCGAGAAGTAAATCGTTATCGTTAGTCCAGGAATCTTGCCTTGAGATTACCACGTTTTGACCTCCTTTACATGCTTTATATTACATATATGCAATTACTTAAAATGATAGAAGTTTAACTTATCTTAAAATAATTAGAAGTATGTATTATTTAAAATGCGAAATTGCATAAAAAATTAGATTGACTATTCGCTATAGGTGTAACTATAATGGTTACAGTTATACAGCTAAATTAATAGGTTTGATGGTATGAAGTAGTTGTATTAATGATGTTTAAGCAAATATTAAAAAATGAACGGAGTTGGAAATATAAGAAGCTTATATAAAAAGAATTAAGGCCATATAAAGCATTTTATAATTATATATAAATTAAAAGAGGTGCACATTTTGAAAATTTTTAAGGGAATTATAGTTTCTTCAATTGCGTTAACAGCATTTAATGGGGTGGGTGGACTACTTCCAAGTGATAAATCAGAAGTTGCCTATGCAGCTAGTTACAATTATTCAAATAAGCAATTGAATTCTACTGTACATAAGCAAGTTACGAAACAATTAATTTTGAAATTTAAAAATGAGGCAAATTTGCCATATCAGGATGGAATAGAAAAATTCATTAAAGAAGAAAAACAAGATCCTGAATTAATTGGAATTTTAAACGAATACCCAAATGTAACTATAAATCGACTTTTTAGTTCTTTAAATCCTAAAGAAATTAAAAATTTAGGTAGAGAAATAAACGACTCCGAACATATTTCTTCCAATTTGCTAAACTATTATATTGTAGAAAACCAATGTGATATTGATGTACAAGCTTTACTTGCAAAGTTTGAGAAATCATCTCTTATTGAAACGGCGTATTTACAGGAAGAAGAAACGCCACCTGAAGAGCGTTTACCAAATTTATCTGTTAATCCATATGATGAGCCTAGACTTACAAGACAAGGTTACCTTGAACCAGCACCATTAGGAATTAATGCACCTTATGCTTGGAGTATAAATGGTGGGGACGGAAAAGGAACTACTTTCGTAGATATGGAGTATGGTTGGTTATTAAGTCATGAAGATTTAGTGAATCAAAAGATTGAATTGATGTCCGGACAGAATAAGAGTGAACACCATGATCATGGTACCTCAGTATTGGGAATTGTTTCTGCAGAGGATAATAACATAGGTGGAATTGGGATTGCACCAAAGGCTAAGGTAAAGGTTGTATCCCAGATTAGGGATAACGGAAATTATAATACAGCTGATGCTATTTTAAGTGCGGTTAACAATATGCAAGCTGGAGATATTCTTTTACTAGAGGCACAAGCAACTTACGATGGATATGGAGATAAGAACTATTTTCCAGTGGAAGTAAAACCAGACATATTTGATGCAATTCGTATGGGAACAAATAAGGGAATTATTATTATTGAAGCAGGTGCAAACGGTGGAAATGACTTGGATCAATTTAGAGACCGTAATGGTAAACAAGTTTTAAATCGTAATAGTCCTGATTTTAAAGATTCAGGGGCGATTATGGTTGGGGCAGCTTCTGCAAGGGTTCCTCATAAACGTTCATATTTCTCTAATTACGGTAGTAGAGTGGATGTGTATGGATGGGGGAATGCAGTAGATACTACAGATGCTAAACCAAGTGAATTTATAACAAATCTATATACATCTAGTTTTGCTGGAACATCTAGTGCATCGCCTATTATTGCTGGTGCTGCAGCATCAATTCAAGGAATTGCAAAAAATAATCAGGGGAGAGTATATACACCAAGACAGCTTAGGGATATTTTAAGTGATTCTAGTACTGGAACGAAATCTAACGATCCAATCTCTGATAAAATTGGTGTTTTACCTGACTTAAAAGCCATTTTATCTAAACTAGGTTTTTCACCGAACTTAGGCAATGATTCTTCCATTGTATTTCCTGAGGAGCAAGAAATAAATAAAGGGAATGAAGGATCTACTATTACATTCCCAAGGGAGGATTCCGCTAATGGTGAAGGGAACTCTAACTTCATTTTCCCAGAATAATTGTAGGGATAACTTCTATTTAATATAAAGGAATTTTATATAACCAGTTAAGTATAATACTGGTGAGATAGGCTCTTATGTGTAATAGCATAAGAGCCTATCTGTTGTACTTTTAACTATATAGGAGGGACGTATCTCTTTAGATACTTACCTTGCTTAACAAACCAAGCGTTACAATAGACATAGTGAATTCGTACTTGTGGGTATTTTTATTTTAATTTATTTAATCTGCATTATTTTTTATAAGGAAGTGTTTCGTATTACTAATTGCTTGAATTGATTTAATTTTAATAGTGATTTTATTTGGAGATTGTATAATCTTATTAGTTGAATTATCTTTTATCTGTAGATTTGGCCCAGTAACAGCAATTGATTCTTTACTAATACTCATTATAAAACCTTTAATATGAATTTGTTCTAAAAATATTATGATGGGTAAATGAATTAATTGAAAAAAGACACCTCAAAGTGTCTTTTTGTTTTTATATACAAGCCGCGTTTTAAGAAGGTTTAATTGGCATATGAATTAAGGAGATGTCTTACTTGTTCTATAAAATAATGATGGTGTATATTATTTTTTGATACTCGACTAGCCATAATAGCTCCTTCCATGGAAGAAGAAAGGAAAGAAGTAAGTGACATATCATCTTTAATTTCTTTTTTTCGATTCCGTCTTTAAGTACTAAGAAGGTTTAATTTTGTTTATGTATTTGTTGAAGCTTAATGGATTTCGTAATGATTATGATATAATAAAGTTCAAGTATACTAAGGGGGATTAATTAAATGATTTTTCAAAGCCTGATAACAGCTATTATAGAAAAATTACAAAAGACGGTGAATCCCTATTGGATAATTGTGTTTGGATCAACGGCTGAGAATAGAGAACGGGAAGATAGTGATATTGATATAGCTTATGTAAGTGATACAACCTTAGGGAATTATGAACGTTTTTTATTAGCACAGGAGTTAGCTAATATTGTTCATAGAGATGTTGATTTAGTTGATTTATCCGAAGCTTCTACAGTTTTTCAAGCTCAGATTATACATACAGGAAAGACAATATTTTGTTCTGATGAAGAACGGAAAATCATTTTTGAAATGAAAACTTTAAAAATGTATTCAAAATTAAATGAGGAACGCAAGATAGTATTTGATGATATAAAGAAAAGAGGTTCAATATATGAAGAATGAGGTTATTTTAAATAAAATTTCCACAATAGAGCGTTGTATAAAAAGAATCCAAGACGTGTATGGAAATGACCCTGAAAATTTGGAAGATTACACAAAGCAAGATTCAATAATCTTGAATATACAAAGAGCTTGTGAAGCGAGTATTGATTTAGCAATGCATATTGTTGCTGGAAAAAAACTAGGCCTACCTCAATCTAGTCGAGAAGCTTTTGATTTATTGGTTACAGCAGGACTACTTAGCGCAGAGCTGGCAAATAAGTTAAAGGCGATGGTTGGATTTCGAAATATCGCTGTACATGATTATCAAAGTGTAAATTTAGATATTGTTCGGCAAATTATTGAAAAACATTTAACTGATTTTAAAATATTTACAAAAGAAGTTATGGGAATATTGGAATTATAGGGAGACGCTATATAGGTGAGGAGAGATTGATATGCTCTTTTCTAATTTTAACATAACAATTTAGTTGTTTGCCTACTTGATTTAAAGATGAAAGAAGCAAGTATTATATGGCTGCATAGTGGGAAGATACTCTTTAAAGAGTGTCTTTCTTTGATTTACTGCGTTTACATCTAAACACGAATGTTTCTTTAATTAACTCTGAGTTTTATGTGTAAACAAATCCTGAAAAGCAAAGATATTTATTATGCTAAATTGTCAGCATTCCAATATATATAGGTTTAAGTTTTAATTATCTCAAAATAAATCTAAGGAAGAAAATAGCATAGAGAAATATGAGGAATTACCATAAAATAAAAAGCGGACAAGATTGTCCGTTTTTTATTTTATCAGGAGAGAATCCTGAATATTACTTTATAATAATAAAATGAATAGAGTGTCTTTTAAATGTATTACTACTTTATTTTTTATTATGGAAAATTTGAAAGGTGATTTTAATGAAAAAATATTGGCATAAGCTATCGTTACTTCAAAAAAATATATTACTAACGGTATTAGTAATTCTGACGCTTGTGGGAAGTATGGGGGCGTTAAGTTTTAATATGTTTCAAAATAGTATGATGTCTATATTTGAGAGGCAATCTTTTGAAACAGGAGATACAGTAATAAATCAATTAGATGTAGAAATAGTGAGAGATGTAGCAAAAGACCCCACAGCACAAAGAGTGAAGAAAGAAAAATAGACAGAGCAATTAGATAAAGCTATAAAAGGTATGAAAAGTGTCGGACAAACATATGTTACAGGAGCCAAGCTAAATGATAAAGCTGAATTACAATTGGTAGCTTTGGATACAGAATTAGCAAATACAGTTTCTGTAAAACTAGGTTCTTTAAAAACAGGTGACTATTATGAGCATCCTACTCATTGGATGAAAACATACAGTAAAGTAATGAAAACGAAACAGGCACAAATGACAGAAGTGTATGAAGATGAATTAGGTTTCTAGGTAACAATTTTAGAGCCAATTACAGATGAAAATAAAAATATAATTGCAATTGTTGCAGCGGATTTGAATGCTTCTGTTATTCCACTTACAAAGGAAAAATTTATAGCGCAAGGGTTACTCTTTATTATAATTTCATTAACAATCGCAACCACGATTCAAATATTTATCTCACGAAATTCTTTATCGCCTTTAAAGGATTTACAGGAAGGTTTACGCAAAGTTGGTGAAGGGGACTTAAGTATTAAATTGAATGAAAGATCTGATGATATAGGGATAACTAATTCCCATTTTAATAACACTATTGAAAAGTTTAATAGGATTATAGATAAAGTAAGGCAGACTGCTGAACAGGTTTCGGCATCTTCACAGGAATTGTCGGCAAATACAAAAGAGAATAGTATGGCATTTCAAGAGATTGCAAGCACTATGACAGGATTGAAATTAGGGGCACATTCTCATGTAGTGCATAACTGTTTAGGGATTGTTCAAGAAATGGAAAGTAAGATGAAAGAAATTAAGGGAGCTGCAAAACAAGTTGCTACTGCTTCCGAAGGCATGGAACAGCATTCTATAGAAGGGAAAGATTTGATTAAGCAAATTGTTAATCAAATGAAAATAATCCGAGATAGGGTTCAAGATGTATCTTCTAGTATTTATGCATTAGAAGCACGATCTAATGAAATTATTACTGTAATTACAACCGTTTCAAATCAAACTAATCTATTAGCTTTAAATGCTACTACTGAAGACTCATGTGCTGGAAAAGTCGATAAAGAATTTTCAATTGTTTTGGAAGAGGTATGTATATTAGCGGAAAAGACTGATGTATCTGCGAGAGATATAGCTAAATTAATTGATGAAACTAAAGCTGAAATAGAAGAGGCTGTAAAATCCATGCAAAGGAGTTCAAAGGAAGTGGAATCAGGAAAAATACTTGTTCAGAGTAGTGGCGCTTTCTTCGAAAAAATTTCAAAATCTGCACAATCTGTTACAAATCAAATTAAAGCAACTTCGAGTAATTCAAGAGATGCTTTAGAAAATAGTCAATCTATTGTTCAGGTTGTAAATGAATTATCACATATTGCAAATACATATGAGTGTAGCAGTAGTAATGTTGGGATAAGTATGAAAGAGCAAGAAATGTATGTACAAGATATTGCAGAGCTAGCAAATTCTTTAAATTAGCTCTCCCAAGAATTACAGGAGTTAATAGGAGGGTTCAAAATTAAGTAGGATAGAAGAAGGTGTAGGTATGACCTATACCTTTATTTATTCCCACATAAGGGATGAAAGCTTAGATATATATGTAAAATAGTTAAAAGAATAATTCTTTTGCATATTCCACTGGAAATAGAGCATGATATTACCAATTAAATGGAGGTGTGTTAGAAATGCAAATTCGAGAAAATAATAATTCAAACGAGATTTTGGTAGCAGCGGCAGCAAGTGCAATTGAGCAAATGAAGTATGAAATTGCTCAGGAGTTTGGCGTTACACTTGGACCAGATTCAACATCACGAGCAAATGGTTCAGTAGGTGGAGAGATTACGAAACGTTTAGTTCGTATGGCGCAAGAGCAGTTATCTGGTCAATATAAAATTCACTAAAGTTAAAGGTATATCCTATTGAAGGGATATACCTTTTTAATTTTCTTTTAAAGAGGATTGTTAAAATTTTTATTGTTGGTTAAGTTTAGAAACTGTAAATTTAGCTGTGAAATTCATTTTCTTCATGTAAGAAGAATTTACTCCTGCTTGAAATTGTACAGAAATATTACCGTCTTTTTGTGCTTTGAATACGCGACCATATGGTGAATTAGCATTGTATGTGCCAATTACTTGATCATCTGCATCAAAGACTGTATAAGAAATTGGGAACCCGGAATTTTGTACAAAGACCGTAAGTTCTTCTCCTTTATTAAGATTAAATGATTCTTTTTGAGAAACTTCATAGGAACTCATAGAGTAATATTTTGTAACTTCTTGAATGTCTAAATTTGTAGTTGCCGCACTCGCTTTAGATGCCTCTGCTCCTGGTAAATTCATACCTGATAATACTGCAATTCCTAATGCCCCTGCTAAAATAACTTTTTTCATAATGCTAGTTCCTCCTTTAATATATTGTGAGATTTGAAAAGGAAGTGAAAATATCACCTCTTGAAACCATTATAGTTACAACGAGAATGATTTTCAATGAGATTTGATATGTAATTTTGCATACATAAGATGTCGATATACGGTAATCTATCCGAAGTTTAAAGTATTGTTAAAAGAAGGATAGGACAAATTTTTAAAACTATGAATGGGATGGTAGCTGGTTTTTACATACGTTGGTTTTATCCGTGGATATTTTTTTGTTTTTTATTGTGAATTGTATGTAAATAAACACTCAAATATTGATAAAGTTGTATAATTCGGAATTATTAAACAAAAAATAAAGGGTTATATGCTATAATAAAGCTGCAATAAGGTTCAGCATCCTAATCTTATTGTGTATATTTAGCCTATGTATGTCGTTTGTATTAAAAATAAGAAGCCTCTCAAAAAGAGGCTTCTTATTTTTTGTATGGAGGGGGATTACAGATGATTGATTATTATCAAATCTTTTTATTTTCTATGGCAGGTATTGCCTTGTTTTCTTATATACAACATGCTGGAAAACCAACGAAAAGAAACAAATGGAAATTCTTTGTTGTAGTATTTTTATTTTTCCTTTTGAATTATTTATTTCTTAAATTTGTGTAGGTAAATGTAAGAGGGAATACGTTTTTTGTTCTAAAATTACAGTAAGAAGAACTTTTAAGACAAAAGAGGGGTACGGGAAAAAGTCCAATAACTGTCATAATTTCTGTGAAAGTTTAATAAATTAGTATGTAAAAATTCGACTATAGGGTTATTTGAATGTAATGAAGGTAAATGAATAGTTGAGTATGAAATTATGAGATTGTGTATTCAATTGTTCATTTTAGTTATACGTGTTTAGCCTTCACTTATATCCATGCTCTTAATATAGTAAGAAATTCAATAGGAGGGGACTAGTAGTATGAATAAAAAAATTCTAGGGCAGTTTAGAAAAATGGCTACAAATAAAAAAGGATTAAGTGCTGCTGCAGTAGCAGTGGGAATTATGAGTACAACTCTTATTCCTCAAAATGCCTATGCACATGGGTTTGTTGAAAAGCCAGGTAGCCGTGCAGCTTTATGCAGTCAAAATTATGGAGCGCTGAATTCAAATTGTGGAAATATAATGTATGAACCGCAAAGTTTAGAAGCTCCTAAAGGATTCCCACAGGGTGGACCAGCAGACGGGAAAATTGCTTCAGCAGGAGGCCTGTTTGGTGGGATTCTTGATCAACAAACAGCTGATAGATGGTTTAAGAATACGATTAAAAGCGGAGAAAATATCTTCACTTGGAAATACACAGCTCCTCATTCAACAAGTCAATGGCACTATTACATCACAAAAAAGGGATGGGATCCAAATAAACCTCTAACAAGAGCAGACTTCGAGTTAATTGGTACTGTAAAACACGATGGTTCTAAAGCAACTAATAATTTATCACATAAAATCAATGTACCAACTGATCGTAGTGGGTATCATGTTATTTTAGCTGTTTGGGATGTAGCTGATACTGTAAACGCTTTCTATAATGTGATTGATGTGAATCTAATAAATGATGAAAAACCAGATAAAGAGGCACCAACCCAGCCATCTGAATTAAAAGTAATAAAAGCTACTTCAAATAGTGTAGAACTTAATTGGAAACCTGCAACAGACAATGAAGGGGTGAAAGAATATCAAGTGTTATGTAATGGGGAGTTAATTAATACTGTAGTCGGTACAAGTATAATTGATAAAAAATTAAGCCCAAACACAGAATATACGTATACAGTAAGAGCAGTAGATGCTGCAGGGAATATATCTGAGGAAAGTGAAGCACTAGTTATTAAAATAACAGAGGAAAAACCAGATACAGAAGCACCGACCCAGCCTAAAGGATTACACAGTATGGGAACCACTACGAGTAGTATTGATTTAATGTGGGGTCCATCGGAGGATAATGTAGATGTGAGCCATTATATTGTATACAGAGAAGTTGGAGGGACCATGAAAGAAATAGGGACTGCTAATACAACTTCATTTATGGACAAAGATTTGCAAGCGAATACAGCATATAAGTATGTTGTATCTGCTGTCGATACATCAGGTAATGAATCAATGAAAAGTGATGCCATCACAGTTATAACAAAAGGACAAGAAAACTCTTATGAACAATGGGATGCGCGTAAAGCGTATAAAGCAGGAGATAGAGTAGTTCATGAGAATAAGGTGTATGAGGCAGTTCAGAGTTATCAAGGGAATGGAGATCCAAATTGGATTTTTGCATTGTCATTATGGAAAGAAGTAAACTAATGCTGTAAATAGTGAATCCCTTTAGTGTTTAAATAATGGGACAATTATAAGAGAAGGTATTCCTATTTTTTAACCCTTAATATTGTTTGAATATCAATTTCTGCATCTTCAATACCTATTAATAGGGAACGTAACCTAAAAATAAAACTATTATTCAAAGTACCTAATACGAATTAAAAGATTAGGTACTTTGAATAAATATTTGATAGATAATAAAAACAATAAGATATGAAGCAACCTTATGATTTAATTTGCTAATGTAATTGGCGCTGTGTACATTGTATCAACGTGTCCATCAGCATGTGTTACTTTAATTTTCATGCGATATGTTCCTGATTCAGAAATTGCTCCACCATTGCCAGTCTCAGCATCAAAATCTTCATATACATTTGTTCCAGCTGGTAATAAGGAACCATAGTGAAAATCAGCGTCATAATAATCCCAACCAGTATCGTAGTGTTTTTCAAAAGATGCTGTGTAATGTACATCATATGCATTATCATTTGTTGCTCGTAGAATGATATTTTGTCCCAGTCTATATTTCGTATCTGAAAGTTGAATTGTGAAATTATTTAATGTTTCTTTAGGACCGCAAATGTAACGACAATATTCGCTCGCCCCATCAGCATGAGCTTTCGGTGTTTCCACATTCATTGCTGCTAAACTGCCAAGAGCCAATGTTCCCGCTAATAATACTTTACTAAATGTTTTCATTTGAAATTCCCCCTGAGTATGTTTTTAATTCATTCAACAGATGTCACATCAAGTAGTTTTATAACATTAAGCAAATTGAATGCTCTTTTTTCTTGAGTACATTTGCTACCAATCTTCCATCTTGTAGTAATTCAATCTGTACATAAAATTTCATGGTTTTAAATTCTATATATGTATCTTAATGTACATGGAATAGATTCTTTAATATTTTGATGACACGTTTGGTTTATTTACTTGTATCACCTCGTCATTACCGTTTATTGGTAAAAAGATAATGTCATTATACATAATATTGGAATCTACTGACAAGAGCTAATAATTTTGATCTAGCCATTTACAGGAAAGAAAATTATTAAATTAGGACGGTGTTCAAAACGAAGATAAAAACATTTGAAATGTGTGAGAAACGATTTGCAGAACAATTAGAGCACAAGTACTGTGGGAGTTTATAAGTGCTGTAACAGAAGAGAATATGAAGCAGAAGCAAGAATTAGAGTCTACACCAGGTTTATTAGTAGATCTATTTCAACTTGTAAAAGAAAGAATTCAAATTTAAAAGATGAAAAGGAGTATAACCAAATCTTCTGTAAAGATAGAGGCTAGTATGTTAGATAAATATAGATAATTTATGGAAGCGTATGTAAGATTAATTAATCATAAATTTGTTATTTCTAATTAGTTATAGAGCTTTCATCTGTTCTAAAAGAATTAAATTATTTTGTTCAATCATCTTTGCCACTGTTTCAAAGTAAGCTTCCAAGAACTTTAACCTGCTTCTCTTTAGGAAGCAATTGAATTATGTTTTTCATCTCTTTACACCCTTAAATTGTTGCGAAGATTTGTGTATTCAAGTATACCTAAAGTCGCTAACGAGCGTGTCTAGTCCTAGGATTTCCATGCATACATCCTCTTTCCTCTACTGATAATATGATAGAGGAAAAGAGATTCCTATAGTGATTTGGTAGGGCTTCTATTTTGTTAAATAATATGTAATTTACGAGGCGGAATGTTATTGAGCATGAATGTGATAGGGTTTTAATAGATGCAAAGGGGGGAAACATACTTTTGGAATTCAAGAGAAAACGAAATAGAAAGGGGATTTAAGGAAATTTAAAAGGCCTTGTCATTATAGACAGGGCCTTTCAAAAAGGGACACAATTGACAACTGAAGGTGACTTCATATTACCATTTTTGGTATTTAAATTCCAGGTATCTATGTTGAGAAATAAAATGATTATTTTGTAGATTGTGAGATGGGGGATACTGCTTATCAATTTTTCAGGACGGGAAGGCAAAAGCAGAATTTTTTATTTGCTTTAAACAAAGGATAGGAGAAGTACTTTTGCTTAGCAAAGCGTGTTAAATATAGATCAAATTTATGTGAAAACTGTTTTCAGGATAGGTTTCCTTTTTGCTTTAAGAAGAGAATAAATTTTCTCAATAGGACAAATCGTAATTATCTATAAGTACTATTTATAAGGATAATAAGAAAAATAGAAATTAATAATAAAGGAGAATGCGAAATGAAAACAGTAGTAACTGATAGAGATCTAGCTGAAATCCGCGAAGAAGACGTAGATGTTTTAAAAGTAATGGCACATCCGGTACGATTACAAATTGTAAATGAATTAATGCATCATAAAATGTGTAATGTTACGCAATTAACGGAAATATTAAGACTCCCACAATCTACTGTTTCACAGCATCTTTCAAAATTAAGGGGAACCGTACTTCGTGCAGAAAGAAAGGGATTAGAGATGCATTATTATATAGATAATGTTAAGGCTCGTCAGATTGTTGGAATTTTAGGCTTGTAGGTTAATAAAAAGCAAAAAAGTTTCCTGATATTAAGTAGGGAACTTTATATAAATAATAATTTTATTTTATGAGGATTACTGTGTAAATAAGAAAATATTGTCCATAGAATTTCTGTACCTCTCAAAGGAGTGTAATGAAATAAAATCTACTAATTTGTTTTCAATAGAGCTTATAATTATGTTTATGTTATTAAATATTTTTTTTGGTACCTATATTGATGGAATTTAGCTAATTCATAGGAAGATGTGGAGTAGGTTTATTATTTTCTTTATAAATAATAAACCTACTGTATTAACTGAGTTTTCTTATAAGAATTATAACAAATTATTTTAGTAATAAACAGACTTGAAGTCACTTCCTAATAAATCGTAAAATTTACATGTAAGGTAAAAACAGGAATATTTGGAGGTTGTTATGAAAAGGTTATTAGCAAAATCATTATTAGGTATTTCAGCATTTTCTCTATTAACTACATCATTTTCTATGAGTACGCAAGCAGCGACTCATGAATTAGATAATGTACCGGTTATTAGTGTAGAAACAGTAGAAGATAGTAAAATTGAAGTGGCAGAATTTAATCAAGTAGAACGATTTGTATTCCCATTAGCCATCCCTGTGATTATTTGGGGTGCTAGAGGTGCACAAGTAGTTCATAAGGTATGGAAAGCAGGTAAATTAGTTACAATTGGATCTGCTGTTGGTATTTCTGGAATGAAAGCACAAGATGTCATTGGTAAATATAAAAAAGGTGCTATTAATAAGGAATTTCCAGGCTCAATGAAAAATAAAACTGTGAAGGAGATTGAAGATTTAGCTAAAAAAGGAAATAAAGATGCGAAAAAGGCAAAAAAATTACTAACAGATAAGAGATTTAACAAGGGTGATAATAGAAAATGAGTATAATTACTAAAAGTGATATTTTAAATACAGTAGATTCATTTTTTTCTTATGAAAGACCTACGGATAAATCATCAGTAAAAATTTTAAAGCCAAATGAGAGGTTACTATCTTTAAAGCAACATAGTCAAGAAGATAATATAGATAAAATTTGGTATACCGAGTTTCAAAAATTATACTCTAATAATGCAGTTGTTAATTGGACGGATTTACCTAATAGCCAGTGTTTAGAGTATAAGGTTTTAGCTCACAGTAATCAGAAAATTTTAGATGATGATATTGAGTTAATTAAATTATTAGGTGGAAAAAGAGTGGATTTAAGGATCTTTATTAGTTTACTGGGAAATTATTATTACTGTATGTTAGAGGAAACTAGCTATATTAAAGAAACAGATGAATGGAATTTCAATAATATAAGTGATAGTGGACAATACGTTAAACTTCTAGAAGAGGCTAAAATTTTTATGGATAAAAAAGGGTTTAATTATATCTCTAAAGAGTTATTAAATACTACATTAGAAGGTATAGAAACAGAATATATTTCTTGTAATAAGCTCACTTTATTTAATTGTTTATTCTCTGAATTTGAATCTATAGATTAATAATTAGGATGATAGCTTTCATTCTGATTATTAAGTTATAAGAAACTTTCATTAAACAATATTAATTATTAGATTACTGTCAAATAGATATATAGATTAAAAAACCTTCCCTAATGGAAGGTTTTTTAATGCTAAATTTAAGTGGGATGGGAATAATATGTAAAAACCTGATAGTATAATATGTAATTTTAGGAGAGTAAAAAATACAGGAGAGACCAATTGAGTTATCCATTAAAGGAGATTGCTACATGAATAATTGTAATCAATGTGGGACAGAAATAATTATGCAATTGCAAGATAGATATAGAGAATATTGCCCGAAATGTGAAATGCCTATGCCAAGTAGCTTATTGTATTTGCTCATGAAAAATTGTATATCTTTTGTCCACAATATGAGCTAGATGATTGGGGACAAAAGAAGTCGGTAGACATATATATTAAGACGAATCTGATTGAAAATAAGGATAGGAACAAATACATGATTGTTGTTTCTTTTCATAAAAGGAATAAACCAGTCACTTATCTTTTTAGGTAAAGATAAGTGACTAATGGTTTTAGAATGAGGGAGGATTTTTATGTTGGTTTTATGTGAGTGTTGTCGAGATATGGTGAATTATTCTACAAAAGATGTTCCAAAAATGACAGTCATTAGAGGGAAGCAATATCATTACGTGGGTAAAGAAGCAAAATGCGAAGAGTGTAAATCTGAAATATTTGTTCCTGATATTCATGATTATAATTTAGAACAATTAGATCATGCATATAGGCAACAGGAGCAGTTAGTTACTATCTCTGAAATAAAAGAGGTTTTAGAAAAATATAAGATTGGAAAACGTCCATTGTCTTTACTTTTAGGTTGGGGTGAAGTTACCTTAACAAGGTATGTAAATGGGGATATTCCGACAAAGCAGTACTCGAATATATTGAAAAGATTAAGTAGGGATCAATCTTTTATGCTAGATATTCTGGAAAGAAATAAAGGTTTAATTACGCAAAAAGCATATAGGGTTTCTAAAGAAGCGATTGTAAAGCTGCAGGGAAATGAGAATTTTACTTCTACACAGACTACGAAAATTGAGGCAGTTGCTAATTATTTGCTATATAAAAATGATGATATTACTCCTTTAGCTCTTCAAAAGCTTTTATACTATGCGCAAGGATTTTGTAGGGTGTTTACTGGAACATATTTATTTGAAGATGATTGTGAAGTAGGAAGTCACGGCCCGGTATATCGAGTTATTTTTGATAAATACAAAGGATATCAGTACGACAATCTTGAATTCAATTATGATAGTACAAATCAGTTAACTCAAATAGAAAAGGAACTATTAGACTATGTAGTTAATACTTTAGGCGGTTATAGTGGGAAGAGTTTAGAAAAAATGATTCTATTTAACTTACCATGGGAAGTAGCTGATCTAGAATTAGAAGATAATAATTCTGGTAAACCTATCATGGAAAAAGAGGAGATCGATAATTGTTTTAATACAATGAAACAGGCATATAATTTAGTTACTATTTCTGATATTAAACAATATAGTATAAGGGTATTTGAAAATATAAACAATTAATTGTTGTAATTATATTATTTTTAATATGATTGATATATCGATTTTTTTACTGTTAACCAAACCCCTGTAAAGGTATTAAAAGATAGTAATAATTACAAAGGATAAGGAGTACAGAATATAAACACTTTTAACATGATGTAAATATGCATATTAAATAAAATGTAAAGTAAATTAATACATTATATGGTAAAATGATATATGTGAATACGTCTTATGAAGTAAATTTTATGCTTTGGACCTTTAGCTCAGCTGGTTAGAGCAAACGGCTCATAACCGTT
>NZ_WIPE01000060.1:148224-159975 GCF_009760835.1 Bacillus sp. EE-W1
GAGAAAAACAATGAGTAAATATAACAATAAGAAAGTTAAACTAGACGGTCATGTGTTTGATAGCAAAGAGTAAGTCTTTTAATTACTCTTTGTTTATATAGTAAAAGATTGTTAACGAAAATCCAAGGCTCTTTATATTGAGAAATAAAGAAGAATTATTATAAAGAAACTCATCTTTTTTCGTAAATAAAAGAGCAGCAAGCAAAAGCTAACTGCTCAATACAAAGAAAACTACTTCAAATGAGTTATGACATACAGTCTATATACAGTATTGACGGAAATTTTATTTTAAATCCAATTTACTTAAAGTAAATATCCCTACAGATATAATGGCTGCGCCTACTGCAGAACCTATCCAGTCTCTCAAGCTTAATGTATTTAAAGGTGTATCTGTTAGATCTATAATTAAAAAGATAGCAAAAATTAATATACCGAATGCTAAGCCTCCCCAAAATGTTTGTAACGATTTAATAATCTTCTGTCGGAATTTGTTCATATAAATCATCCTTACTAATGCTTTTAATTTTCATAAATAAATTATTGCATGTATGAAAATTGAAAGTACGAAATATGCACTATTGCATACTAAAACTCAAAAAAATAATCCATTCAAAAGTAAATAGATTGAATGGAGGGGAACCGTATCGTATGAATCAAAAGGAAATTAGTATTATGTATGATCGTAGCTTTACTTATGTTGGAAAGCTTAAAAAGAAGTGGGAAAGTGAGGAGAAACGGAAAGGACCGACTGATATGAGAGAAATAAAAAATACTAGGATTTTTCCTAGCATTCAATGTAATTAGTGTTTACTACGATTTTAATATTCTCTGGTGGAATGATATCTTGAATTTTTTCTTTTAAATCTACTTGAACCATTTCTTCAAGATGCTCAAGTGAAACTTCAAAGTTTATACATTCCGCAGTTTCGATGTTTAATAAAGAATAATTTTCATTCCTTTTAACAACAAGATATTGTGATTGATCTGTTATTAATATACAACCTTGTTGAATTCCTAATTTACGATTATCTTTAAAAGTCATAAATAAATCTCCTAACATTTTTCTGATAGGAATTGTACTACATAAAAATGTTAGTGTCTAGTCGGCCTTATGTAAGAACTGAAGCCAAACAAAATTCTTATTGTATAAAAAATAAAAGAACCCGTTTGTTATAAACGGATTCTTGCCTTAAGGTGTGCAAGGAATACAAGGTAACTGGCCTAGGGAAACCTGTAGAATTCCTTGTGATAATACTGTATGCAAAGGAATCAATAAGGTTAATGAAATCTAAACAAAATCCTTATTTAGACATAGAAAAGAGCACAATATATGTGCTCTTAGACAAGAAAGATAGATTCCTATGAGCGGAGAGTCTCCATACAATAACATATGCTTGTCCAGTTAAACGGTGAGAAGTATTTTTTGAAACCAACAATAAATGAATAGAGCGCCTTGGGAGAAAGACGCCCTAGGGGTGAATGTACTGTAACGACTATTCGGTTTAGTATATGGAATTTATTCAAGGTTCAAGACGATTTTGGTAAAAGAAAAAATGAAAAAGAGCGCATTTTTATATACACTCTTAGTAAGATAGGCGAATGTCTCATAAAATACAAATCTAAAAAGTTGTAATCAGATTTTTATGAGTTAATTTTTTATATTGTATGCCTTACTTGGAGTTATGGAGCATGTCATTAAAGAAAAGAGGCAAGTGGGAATTTTAATGAAATCGTTATTTAAATAAAAGAAACCCCGTTTGTCTGCGGGGTTCCTAAGGGTAATTGTCAAGTAATGACGTACTCGACTAAATAACCATATCATGAATTTTTTGGTAATAATACTGGTAAATGTGTCCAAATATATGATTGTTAATTTGAATAAAAACGCTATTTGTGCGACACGTTTCCCTATAAGTGTGTAAACACGAAATGGGAGGGTTATCAATTTTGATGGCAACAACGGATTGACCGAAAGTAGGAATGAAAGCCGTCAGGTTGAGCTGAAACCACTTATCTGATACTCCTACATGCAAGGCGTGATAGTAGTCACAAGTTGTATGAAGCTAGGTGAAGTCGACGTATATCATTTAAAAGGAAACCTATGCAATAATGAAAATATCAAATTTTTTAATTCAATCATTTCAATTTCGCAAGTGTATTCTTAATCTTCCACATATCGGTGGGGTATCTTTGTATAATCTGATCGTATCTCTAAATCACAACTTTTACCTCATTATCATCGAGTTAAAGTTTTAAAATGCTCCAAAATGAAAAATACGCTATTCTTTTTGTAGAATCATAGGAATGGTTGGCGTATGTTTCATTTTGTTTTGCTAACTTGATTTTGATGTGACGTAATCGTAAGTATTTAAAAATTTAAAAAGCCCCTCAATCATGTTATAGGGACCTTAATCACGCAAATGATCTGTAAATCAATTTATCTTTGATATACAGATCATTTGTATGATAATATTTATAAAAAATTGCTAAACCATGGAATTACATAAATGCTTTTAGAAGTTCTTGAATTAATGGTATTGCTCCACCTATAAATTTTAAAACTGCCATTGCGATTTCCATATTATTCGCTCCTCTGTTTTTGTATTAAGATGTGTTGAATCTTTATAACCTTATTGTAGTAAGCGCTTACATTTATAACAATACATTTTTGTATGCAATATTGCATATTTATACGTTTAGACAAAAATTATATCTCTACTAGTCATTCTTTAATGGTACCATACGGAGGTGAGAGTCTTTAAGGGTTCGCCATAATAGGAGGAAATATGGAAAGAGTACAAGTGATTTACAGTAATCTGAAAATTAAAAGTTGGGCTAAACAGGTATTAGCTGTAGGAGGAATATTAGGGTTCTGCTACTTGGTGTTATATGTTTTTAGTTTCTTAGTTGTTATGTAAAAATTATATAACTAAACTAGTAGAGTCTTGCCTTGATAGGTAAGGCTCTTTTGTTGTATCTGTGATGAGCAAAATACATACAAAACCTCTCAAGTTTGTCAGGTACTATGTATGGTGCCTTATTTCTCTATATTTTAGAACACTAATTCCTATCATTGAAAGTAAATAAACTTCTATTTAAAAGTACTCATTTATATTGAAAACACAATTTTATTGATAAAAAATGCGTTTTTATTAGATACATCTTAAAAAGACAAGTACAAGTTATATTACGTTTTGGTGAAATTTTTTTATCTGTGAAAAGGATTTAAATCTTACAAATAGATTTGATCCCTTTCTGTATATCATAATTCCTATATTACCATATGAATATAATATACTGAAAATGATTTAAAAGCAAGAATATTAGTAGGGGTCCGCCACATGTACATCAACTTAAGATTTTAATGTATGTGAAGTCTTTATTTCATAACAAGAGAAAAAGAGCACTTTGTATAAGTGCCCTTTAGAAAATAGCATAAGATAATTACTACATACTTAATCAACTGTAATATTTATCGCAAGAGTTGCTTTCACTATTACAGCAAATACAGAATGTTTTTTCAACGAATATACTAACACCACCATTTTCGTTAGTTGCATTTGTGAAAATAAGACTTTTAAAATCTTCTACTTGAAATATTCTAGTATCAAGCGCCTCCAAAGTTACAGTAATTGGTCTAGAAGAATTCCTTTTCACAATGGTTACTGTAACAGGAGGGAGACCACCAATAACAAAAAATTGAAGTAATGCTTTATTATGGTTGTTAGTGAAATCTTCAAATGCAGTGATTGTTGAGTTAGGGGGAACAAAAATATCTAGTAGTATATTTCCATTTAAATTAATCCCAGTACCAGATATCGTATGTGTTGCAATGGAGCAAGAAGCTTTTTGCTGTTCAGAATCCGACCGTTTTTTATAACATTTTTTACTATCATTGTAAAAGTAATCAGCCATCCTTATCTTACTCTCCTTTTTCGAGGTATCAATATATTCTATTTATCAAAAAGGAAAAGTGCTTGTACAAAAATATGAAATTCGCTCTATAAAGCTGAATGAAAACGCTATTTTAAAAGGTATTCTTTAAATTTCTACTTATACTAATATAAATAAAAAATGAATAATTTTGATATAACATACAAAAGATTGTTCAGGAAAGAGCAATATCCATAATAACATTTGAAGGTAGAATTATGATTGGAAATTTAAAACGCCATCCTCATTATGGTCACACTTTAGCTGACCATCCGATGGAGCATCATCGTCATCCATTATCACATCACGGTCCTATTGTACATGTTAAAGGAATCATAAAACAAGTGGAAGAAGATGATACAAACCCTCAAGGGGGTACTCATCAACATATTATAGTTGATCAAGTAGAACTTATTGATGCCCATGGATTACCAGAATCATTAACCATCGATACGATAGTATTTTGTGCAATTCGTTATGGGGATAATTTAGGAATACGAAATCGTATCCCAGATTTAGAAGAGGGAGAAGAAATTGAATTACAAGGTGAGTATTTAGATAAAACTACTGCGACTCCAAGCGAAGGGAATCCTGGGTATGTGGTAATACACTTTACTCATCGCCCTGTAGGATTTATTACGTATCATGGGACAGAGTACAGATAGAGATTTGAATATCAGAAAAAAACAAAACTAATTTCCAATTTTTCGAATGGAATGTATCACATGTAAGTGATACATTCCATGAATTACTTTATTACTAATAAGTATTTTATATTTAAACGTTTTGCATAACTTTACTCGAACTTTATGGGTGGAAGAGTTAAGGAGGAATCATAGATGAAGAAGGAATTGAAATTAGCGTTTTCTGGAGGTGGGTTTAGAGCGACTTTTTATGCATTAGGGGGATATAAACGTTTAGTTGAATGCAAGCTAGATCATTGTGTAAATAGTATTAGTTCTGTTTCAGGTGGCAGCATTACTGCCGCCGCTATTATGCTTGCATTGCATAAAGGTGGATCATTCCGTAATGTAAATGATTTTGAAGACCGCGTAGTGAATCCATTGGTAAAGTTAGGACAAATAGATCTTCGTACCAAGTTACTCACGAATTCGTTTACAAAACAAGCGTTATCTTTCAAATCTATTCGTGAAAAATGCAGCAAGGCCTTTCCGACAATGTTAGATAAATATTTATGTGAAGGGGTAAGAATGAAGGAATTAGAAAATTCCCCTATAAAATGGTACTGTAATACAACTTGTTTAGATACGATGAGGATGTTTTATTTTTCCAATCAAGAAATATATGGAACACTTATTGGAAAATCAAATGATTTTGATGATATTACAGTTTCTTATGCTGTTGGGACCTCAGCTGCTTTTCCAGTTTTATTCGCACCTATATCACTATCATTAGAGGGAAGAAATTTTAGTGATCCAGAAAATAGAATGCAGGGGAATCCTTTGTTGAAATTTGACACACTTTGGTTTTCTGATGGAGGAGTATTTGATAATATCGGGACTGAGCCGATATTAATATCAGATGGTGAGAACAAAAACAGTAGCTCCCCTTCAAATACAAAACATAGAAAAGAGCCTATGAAATTTATTCCTGATCCAGACGCAGGTATTGATGAAATTTACCTTGTTTTAGACGCTTCTGCATCTGAAAAATTTTGGAAAGAAGATGAAATACCTTCACATTTTGAATTAACTAAACGGATTTTAGATACATCTAATAGTCAAATTGTAGTTTTAAGGAGAAGATTATTAAAAACCTTAGATTCCAAAATATACCCAGGATTGCAACTTATTCTTAGTAAACCTATTCAATCATTATTCGAAAAAAATAATAATCCTTTTTATAATGATAAAACTCCTTTACCTGATTATAAATTACCAAATCGTTCTAAGGATGTTGAAAGTCTGTTAGCTGGTCTTCGCACTGATTTAGACAGCTTTCATGATAGTGAGATTAATACTTTAATGCGTGCGGGCGAAATAAGAATGGATATCGCGTTAAGGTCGTTATTACCTGAGTACATGGAGAATATAAATACCGTGCCTATTCCTGTATTTCCTTCGGAAGATATGGATGATCTAGAAAAAATATTACGCCGAGGTGGAAAACATAGATTTACGGGAGGATTTTTTGAGAATTTACATGATGTAGATAAATTTTAAAATAATGAAAATGTTTTGTGTAATTTTTATTTTGTTTAAAAATACTAATAATATTCATACGCTTGTAGTTTGAAATTATCAAATGGGGAATTTAAAAAAATAAATTAAAATAGCCAAAATGAGAATTAGCTAAATCAAACAATAGATAAAACTGAATATTATGTTGATAAAAGAAAATCATAGTTGTCATGCATGAGTGATAAAGTTAATCAAAAGAAATTAATAAATTTTAGAAGAGGGATTTTAAAGAGATATTATATAGTCCGACTAGAAAACTAGAGGACATCAATTCATTAAAGCAGCAATGAAAGTTGTTTTAGGAATAGGTGTTCTTTTTATTTTGAAAAGAGAGATGGGAAAATGAAGGTACTAAGAGATCAGTTACGTGAGTGAAAAAGCAATCCAAGAAAAGAAAGAAGAAAAAACAAAAAGAGAAATTAAGTACTCGTGAAATTGGGGGGAATGAGGATGCATAGTCCTTATTATGAACGTAGACGCGAGGCGTTAAGACAAAAGTTATTTTAAAATAAAAAGGAGTGCTTTTACATGATTAAACAATTATCTTTCTTACCAAAAATCGATAGAGCATCAACGCAAGAGAAGTTAGAGGGTGTTCTTATATAAACAGTTAGGAATGATTTGTAAGGAAATGAAAGTCACTCCTCCTTATGAAAGGAGAGAACATGGACCTATACATAATGTTGAAAAGGCTTTGGAGGATATAGCGATTGCTAATTTGCAACAAAGTGAGCATGAAGAGTGGCTGGAGTTAATGTCATTTTGTATTGATTAGTTTTTAAGCCTCTTAGATCATGGCTGTACTGGTAAGATACAGAGGGAGATTATTAATAAGCGTTATTTAGAAGAATCTGTATGTGATTATATGGTCTATAGCGAAATTGGAATGGCTGAACGTATTTATCATCGTTGGAAGTTCAGAGCAATTTCTAATTTAGCTTTTGCTCTTAAATTAGAAATTAAGAAGTAATTGATTTAAAGCCAAAAAAAGACCACCCTTTTAGGCGGTTTTCTTATTCATATATTTGTACCACAATTATTTTTTTGTATGTGGCTAAAACTAGTTTTTAAGAAGCATATGCTTTAGCAACTGCAGAAATTCTTTATCACTTTTATCATCTTTCATATAATCCTGTTCATAGTTAAAAATTATTCGCACTAACAAAAAAGCTGTTAGCGGTAATGGTACCTTATGAAAAGCCCCTTGCTGATAACCTTTTTCAAGCAAATTACTTATCATTTTAATTGCTTCTTCTTCAGATTTTTTAAAACAAGCTATAATTTCAGGTGAATGGTATTCTTTATATTCTTGAAAGAGTGTAGAAACAAATGGGTCTTGATGATATTCTAGGCTGATATAATGAAGGATTTTTTGTATTCGAAGTAAAACATCCTTTTCCTCTTTATATAAATCAAATAATTGTGAGCGTTTAAGTTGAATATGACGCATATAGCAGTCACATAATATTTGAGTTTTATCTGTATAGTAATAATAAATAGTTCCTTTACCAACTTTAGCTTTCTTTGCAATTTCATCAACCGTTGTGTTACGGACACCACGCGTAGAGAACAGTATTGTGGCAGATTGAATGATTTTCATTTTTTTATTTTCTTTTTCTAATTTTATCATCGTCTACACCCTATCCTTGAGATATTTAGCGGAGTTTTCTGTCATTACATTCTCTATCAGTCTATTTGTCATTTATTAACGCCTAATAGAAAGTCCTCTAGTTGCTTCTTATAGAATAACACACATCATTCCTATATCTAGTATATAACCATAATAGAATACGATTTTACATCTTAAGAATAGAAATGAGAGTATGAGATCATAGGTTATTAATTGGATGATGAGAATTCAAGTGAAAGGAGACGGCGATCTCCTCATCGATTGAATAATTTGATTTTTTACTCAATTCATTTTATTATATAAACATGACTAAAAGATGTTTTTAGTCGGATTTTTTTATGAAAAACCGACTGGTATTTGATTTTAGTCGGTTTCTATACTATTTGAGAGAAGGTAGACACTATGTGTGGAATTGCAGGGTGGATAGACTGGTCTAAAGACTTGTCTAATGAACAAGAAACGTTAAAAAAAATGACAGATGCTATCATTCACCGAGGACCTGATGCAGAGGGGCATTGGTTTTCAAAACGAGCGGCATTAGGTCATCGACGTCTCATCGTTATTGATCCTGAAGGTGGCCTTCAACCTATGCTGTATAAAGATGGAAATGATACGATTGGTCTTACGTTCAATGGAGAAATTTATAACTATCAAGAATTACGTAAAGAACTTGAGGAGAAAGGTCATGAATTTCAGACAAAGTCTGATACAGAGGTATTACTACATGCCTATTTAGAATGGCAAGAAGATTGTGTTCAACACTTAAATGGGATTTTTGCTTTTGGTATTTGGGATGAAAGATTTGGGAAATTGATGCTTGGTCGTGATCATCTAGGTGTGAAGCCTTTGTTTTTCGCTCAAAGAGGGAGTGCAATTCTCTTTGGTTCAGAGTTAAAAGTTTTACTTTCGCACCCACTTGTAGATGCAGAAGTAGATAAAGAAGGACTTTCTGAGATATTTTGTCTTGGACCAACACGTACCCCAGGTCATGCGATTTTCAAGGATATACACGAAGTGCGTGCTGGTCATTATATGACGTTTACCTCTAATGGCTCGGATACGACACAGTATTGGAAACTTGAAAGTAAAAACCATATAGATGATATTGATATGACAGTGGAGACAATCCGCTCCATTTTACAAGATACGGTTAAACGTCAGTTAATTGCTGATAGACCAGTGGTATCTATGCTTTCCGGAGGTTTAGATTCAAGTGGTCTAACAGGTTTAGCAGGAAACGAATTTGGGAATAAAGGGGAACACCTTCATACATATTCCCTGAATTTCATCAATGATGAAAAAGACTTTGAGCAAGACTTCCTTCGTTTCGATCGTGATGAACCTTGGGTGAAACGTGTGGCTGAATATGTAGGAACAAAGCATCACTCTATAGAGTTGGGATCAGATAGTTTAATAGAGCATTTATTAACTCCAATGCGAGCGCGTGATCTACCTGGAGTTGGAGAACTAGAAACGTCTCTTTATTTGCTATTTAAGGAAATGAAAAAAGACGCAACAGTTGCACTTTCAGGCGAATCCGCAGATGAAGTATTCTCAGGGTATCCATGGTTCCATCAAGAGAAGTTTCTAGATGCAGAGATATTCCCTTGGAGTGTTAATTTATGGTATAGTACAGAAATTTTATCAGAGGATTTTAAAGCGAAGATTAGCCCTGAAAAATATCAAAAACAAAAATTTGAAGATGCAGTTGCTGAGGTTCCCTTTTTAGAAGGTGAAAGTAATCTGCAAATGAAGCAACGTCAAATGTCTTACATGTTTATTACACGTTTCTTGCCATTTATGCTAGAACGAAAAGATCGCACAAGTATGATGAATGGCTTTGAAGTACGAGTTCCATTTTGCGATTACCGGCTTGTAGAATACCTATGGAATGTCCCATTCGAAATGAAAAGCATAGACAATATTGAAAAAGGTATTTTACGTAGAGCTTTTGAAAATGTACTTCCAGAGGATGTACGTTATCGTAAAAAAAGTGCATATCCAAGCACTAAGGATGCCTCTTATCTACAAGGTATTAGTGATTGGATGTTGCATGTGTTGAACAATCCTGAATCACCTATTTTGCCATTAATTAATGTAGAAAGAGTTCGTGCTATTGCAGAAGGAAAAGACGAAGTAATTTCAGGTAATGATGCACGAGGTATAATAGATTATTTACTTCAAGTTAATAGTTGGCTTCAGGAATATAATATTAAATTAGTATGGTAGATGTAATTTTTAAATAAAGAGAATAGCTGAAACATTAATGACCTAAGTGAACCGCATCTCCAATGTATTAGATAGTTATCTAACATTTGGAGATGCGGTTTTATTATCTTGATTTGCAATAACGCTAATCAGTTAGTAAATTAGAATTGAATAAGGGACATGGAAAGAACTAGGGGGAATAATATGAATTGGAGGTCCCACGTAAAGGAGAATACGATGAACCTTTTAATTAGAGAATTAGAAGTAGATGATTTAGACAATTTACCGGAGATTGATGATAGTTTTATAGTAGACTCTCGGTTAATTTTTTCTCTTTCAAAAGTAAATAAGCAAATAGAATATACAGTAGAAGACGTTCCAAGTTATGAGAAAAGTTATTTACAAGATCAATATAATGATGAATTAGCCTACACTGAATATATAAATAAGCCTGATCAAGTAATTTACATAGCAATTTTACATGACCAAATTATAGGAGAAATGGTATTGAAAAAGAATTGGAATCACTATGCTTACATAGAGGATATAAAGGTGGATAAAAAATATCGTTCACTTGGAGTTGGTAGGAGGTTAATTGAGCAAGCAACGCAGTGGGCAAAAGTAAGCAATATGCCAGGTATAATGCTTGAAACACAAAATAATAATGTAGCAGCATGTAGGTTCTATGAAAAATGTGGGTTTGTAATAGGTGGGTTGGATTTTTTAGTATATAAAGGGATACATGAAGAAAGCGATGAAGTTGCAATGTATTGGTATTTGCATTTCAAATGAAAGTACACCAAAACGCGGATATATAAATTCCTTGCTGTTACATTCGGGACACGCAAATAACTAAAAGAAAAAGGAGGTTTCTTTCTGAGATTAGGGGGCATCTTTGATTTTGCTACCAATAATCAAACGATATGTTAATTAGACTTGGATAAAATCAATAGGTAGGTATTTACGGTTGCCTTTCTATTTTTTTTTAGAATTGATTTAGTGAATCAAAATTCTATTTTTGTATATATCTTTTGTACTAGTAGATATAAGTCTAAAAGTATGTACAATTACACCATTTGGCTAGTGGGTAAATTTTATGAACTGATTTATACTAGTATTGTGTCTTGCCTTTTTAGGTGCAGTACACAGCCGGTGATTGGCTAGTGGAGGTTCTTCCATTTTGCCAGTGCCGGTTTTTTATTAGATAATAGAGAAAATAAAGTTTTTATAAAGAAAGAAGGGGTTGTTTTGAAGGATGTAAATTCTATCTTTATGAGAGAAAAGATTGCTAGTTCTTATCTTTATTTTATTTCTTTTCTTGGTTTGATTACTATAACTATATCTTTACTTGAAATTAAAATCCCTTCTCATCCAACAATACTAATATTGTTGTTACTATTTATGGGGATCGCAGAGTATTTTCCTGTAAGATTTTGGAGAGGAACTAGCTCGCTTACCTTTCCGATCATTTACGCAATGAATTGGCAGTTTGGAATCCATATAACTATTGTTGCTATTGTACTCGTTACGCTAATTATTCATCTGCATCGCCGTTCACCGATACAAAGAATGTTATTTAATAGTACTCAGCATGCACTTAGTTTGATCTTGGCCGAATGGCTCTCAAACAGATGTATGTCCTTATTAATTAATAAAATAGATATGTCGGTTCTGTATGGAAATTTAATATCTTTATTATTATTTTGTGTATTTTTTTGTTTTTTCAACAATCGCTTTTACGATTTGTTAATGATACTTCTTCCGCAGCCATATTCAATT
>NZ_WIPE01000060.1:159985-160782 GCF_009760835.1 Bacillus sp. EE-W1
TTGCGAAACTTTTGGTTTCTCTTATGCGGCACTGATGCACGTATTAATTAGTACATATAGTGTGGAAGTAAACGAGATTACAGTACTGTTTTTCTTTTTTCCACTTGTAGCAACTTCAGTGATAAGTTCTTTTTCTGTACGGATAAGGATGGAAAAGGAACGATTATATGAGTTATTTCTTATTACGACCGAAATTAGTCGAGGATTAACCGGAGGAAACTTGAAACATATTAAACAAGCACTCAAAGGTTTTTTTGGCATACAAGCATATGTAATATGGACAAAAGATGATGGGAACTGGAATATTCTATTAAAAGATGGGAAAGTCCGCTCCTATATATCTGATGATTCAGAAAAATTTAGGGCGTTTGAAGGAATCTCTAAAAATCTTGTATTTAATGATTGGAAAGTTGGTACGGCTCCTGGAGATGAAATATTTGATAGTGTCATACGCTCCCTTGTATATTTTCCTCTTATTGTAAATGATGAACTAGTCGGAATGTTTGTTGCAGGGAAAAGTAGAACTGCGGGTTTTTTCCCGGAAGATGTACAGTCTTTAGCTACGTTTTCTAACCAATTAGCTAACGTAGTTAAAACAAGGATATTGATTTCTGAACAGGAAAAAAGAATGATCTTAGAAGAAAGAAATAGAATCGCCCGTGAAATTCACGATGGTATTGCGCAAACATTAGCCGGGGTGATATTCCAACTAGAATCCGCGCAGAAAAAATACCGTGATAAACCAAAAGATATGCAGCAAGTAGTTGAGAAAAGCATAAAAGATTTAAGAGGAAGCC
>NZ_WIPE01000060.1:160792-163293 GCF_009760835.1 Bacillus sp. EE-W1
AGATGAAATATTTGATAGTGTTATACGCTCACTTGTATATTTTCCTCTTATAGTAAATGATGAATTAGTCGGAATGTTTGTTGCAGGGAAAAGTAGAAATGCGGGTTTCTTTCCGGAAGATGTACAGTCGTTAGCTACATTTTCTAACCAATTAGCTAACGTTGTTAAAACAAGGATATTGATTTCTGAACAGGAAAAAAGAATGATTTTAGAAGAAAGAAATAGAATCGCACGCGAAATTCACGATGGTATTGCGCAAACATTGGCAGGGGTGATATATCAACTAGAATCCGCGCAGAAAAAATATCGTGATAAACCAATAGATATGCAACAAATAGTAGAGAAAAGTATAAAAGATTTAAGAGGAAGCTTAGGAGAAGTTCGCTATTCTATTTATGCTTTAAAACCATATCCGACAAAACAATTAGGTTTTAAGCAAGCGATAGCAAGTAAAATAAAATCTTTAAAACAAGAATATGAACTAGATATTACATATCATGAAAGAGGTCATGCACGTGCGCTTAGCTTTTCAAAAGAAAGAGCTATTTTTGATACATTACAAGAGAGTTTGCAAAACATTGTAAAACATGCACAAGCAAAAAAGGCTGATGTTTTACTCAGTTATCAAAGTGAGCACGTGCTTTTAAGGGTTAAGGATAATGGGGTTGGTTTTTCACTATTTGAGTCTATGGTTAAAACGAAGAATGAGCCACATTATGGTATATTACATATGAATGAACAAGCTGAACAATTAGGGGCTACTTTACAGATTGATAGTTCTGTAGGGAAAGGGACAGAAATTACACTATTAATTCCAGATTCACAAACAAGGGGTGCGTAAAATGATTAAAATATTAGTAGTGGATGATCATGCTTTTTTACGAGACGCAATTCGGAGCATACTAGAGGATGAATCTGATATGAAAGTGGTTGGAGAAGCTAGCTCTGGGGATGAAGTATTGGGAAAAGTAGAAGAATGCGGACCAGATTGTATTTTGATGGATATTAACCTTCCAGGGAAAAATGGGATTGAAGCTACCGAGTTAGTGAAAAAAAAATATCCAAATTGCCGAGTACTTGTGTTTACAATGTATGAGCATGATGAGTATTTAATGGATGCACTCCAGGCCGGTGCTGATGGTTATTTATTGAAGGATTCCTCATCAGAGCAGGTAGTAGCAGCAATTCGAATGTTATATCGAGGCGATTCCGTTATTCATCCGCGTATGACTAAAAAATTAATTACATATCATCAGCAAAAAATGAAAGTAGAATCAAATGAAAATGAACTGACGGAACGTGAAAAGGAAATTCTCTTTGAACTAGTAAAAGGACTTAGTAATAAAGAAATTGCTGAAGTTTTATATATTAGTGATAAAACAGTTAAAATTCACATCAATAAAATTTTTAAAAAGCTAAATGTGAAAAGTCGATCGCAAGCAGTGATTTATGCAGTCCGAAATCAATTGGTTCCGCTAGATTAAATAAGAAATCTTTCAAAGAACTATCGTGTTGCTTTATTCTGTATCACAAAGAATAAAGGCAAGATAGTTCTTTTGTACTATGTAGGCATAGAATCCTTAGAGAAAAGATACTCCTTTTGTTTAATTTTCAGAATAATCTAAATGTGGAATAATAAAAATAGAATTACATTTTAACCTTGTTAATAATTCATTTTGTAAAAATATTTTGTTGAAAATAAATGATGGGGGGCTCTTATAGAAAGAGTAAAGTGAGTGATTAGCTATATGAGGTATGGGGATGGTAGTAGTGTTGGAAATCTTTCATGATACAAAAGATTAAGATTTATAGAGTTTCCAATGCTAAATGGGAATTTAAGAATCAATTTGTTTCAAAAAATAATATTAAAAATGGGGAGATGCAATATGAAACGAGGGAAATTTGGAAAGATTCTTATTGGAACGTTAACAGCTGGAATGTTATTGTCTCAAGGGATTCCATATAACGTATTAGCGGAAGAGGTAAATACATCTACTTTAACTGGAGTTGATGATGCAAATGCTATCTTGAAAGGTCTTACAAAGGAACAACGTAATGCCTTAAAAACGTTAGATGCAAAACCAGGTTTTGTTATTTCGCCAGGTATCAATACAGCGAGTCCTAATAATGTGAATGTGATTATAGAATTTAAGCAAGCACCTAGCAAAATTGAGGTATTAAAACAAGCGGCTAAAGGGAAAAAGGTAGCTCTTTCAAATGCGGAACAAAAGGTAGAGGCATCACATAAAGGGTTTAAAGCAGAGCTTGAACAGCTGCAAAAGAATAAAGAGAAAGGGACAAATGTAAAATCTGCAAAAATAACAAGAGAGTATAAGAATGCTTTTAATGGTGTAGCGATTTCTTTACCAGCGAATATGATTGAGGACTTAGTTCGTACCGGTATCGTTAAGCGCGTATGGGAAGATCATGAGGTTAAAATTGATTTGCCGAAAGAAACAGTTAAGACTGCAGTTGAACCGAAAATGGCAGATAGTGTACCG
>NZ_WIPE01000060.1:163361-164460 GCF_009760835.1 Bacillus sp. EE-W1
CATGTAGCTGGGACAATTGCTGCAGACAAACAGAATAGTGTGGATTATGCAGTGAAGGGCGTAGCCCCAGATGTAGATTTATATTCATACCGCGTATTAGGTCCATATGGAAGTGGACAAACAAGCGGTATTCTTGCTGCGATTGATAAAGCAGTGAAAGACGATATGGACGTTATCAATTTATCATTAGGTGCGTCTATTAATGATCCTTTATATCCTACTTCTGTCGCAGTGAACAATGCGATGTTGGCTGGTGTTATTACAGTAGTAGCAGCTGGTAATAGTGGTCCGGAAGAAGGTACCATTGGATCTCCTAGTGCAGCAGCACTTCCCATTACAGTTGGAGCCAGTGACGCTGCAATGACTATTCCAACGTTTTCCGCCGATGCAGGTGATGTACATGTAGATAAGATGATGCTACTTGGAAAAAGTTTTACTGATAAGATTGAAGATTTGAAAGGTCAATCCTTATCGTTTATATATGCAGGGCTTGGGAAATCAGGTGATTTTACAGGGAAAGATGTAAAAGGGAAGTTAGCTCTTATCCAACGCGGTGAGATTACATTTGATGAAAAAATTAAAAATGCTAAGGAAGCAGGTGCAAAGGCGGTAATTGTATATAACAATGTAGATGGTGAAATTACAAGTTATCTTGGAGAAAGTACTTCATCTATTCCATCGTTCCGCTTAACAAAAGGAGATGGTGAGAAATTAAAAGCAAAAGCTGTACAAGGAGATGTGTCGTTAGCGTTTGGGGAACTTAGTAATATAAAAACAGAGGGAGATCACTTAGCTGATTTCAGCTCCCGTGGTCCTGCAACTAAAACAGATGATATTAAGCCAGATATTGTAGCACCAGGTGTGTCTATCTTCTCAACCGTTCCGGAATATATTAATGATCCAAAGGATGGAGAAAATTATCCGGTAGCGTATGGACGTATGTCAGGTACATCTATGGCAACTCCTCATACTGCGGGGGTAGCGGCACTCATTTTACAAGAACATCCAAATTATAGTCCATTTGAAGTAAAAGAAGCACTTATGAATACCGCAGTTGACTTAAAAGAAGAGCGTTCTGTATTTGAGGTGGGATCAGGAA
>NZ_WIPE01000060.1:164491-172344 GCF_009760835.1 Bacillus sp. EE-W1
GCAAGATGCAGCGAAGAATGGTGTGAAGCTAAACGTACCAGATTCTATTAAAGTAGCTCCTGGTACATCAGGGGAAATTAGTCCTGAAATTATAATTCCGGAAAACGCTGAATTTGGCAGATATGAGGGCTATATTCATATTTCAAATAAAAACAATGAAAAAGAAGTATATCAAGTACCATTTGCAGTTAAATTCACAGAAAAAGGGATTGCGTCTGTGGATTTACTAAGAGATGCAATGGCAACAGATGCTTCTAAATTCCATCCATTTATGGAAAGACCAAGTTCGCCGTTGACATTTAAATTAAATAGTCCCCTTGAAACCATTGATGCAGTTGTGAAGGACCGAAAGACAGGGAAGGCACTAGGAGTCGTTGGTACACTTAATGCAAGTAGTCTAACACCAAATGTTGAGTATATGATGTTTTCTGGTATGGGAGGGTATGTACTTCCATTCACAGGAGATCCAGCTCATCCAATTGGAGATAAACCTGTTATGTTGTCTGATGGAGATTACGAATTGAACTTCGTTGGATATGATAAAGAAGGAAAATCGTATACAAAAGGCGATAGCATAATCATTGATAATGTAATACCTGAAATGAAATTTAAGGATGTAGAACCTGGTATACACGAAGTCAATGATTCCATGTTTAAAGAAGAAGACGGTCAACGTGCATTATGGGTGCATGGTAATATTTATGATTCTACAGTAGATGCATTAAAGGAAAAAGGCCTGCAGTATGATCAAAAAGCGAATCAAATCGTATATTATCAAAACTCAGCCTTCCCATCAGGTTGGTTGAATACAATTCAAGCAAATGGTGATTTTAAATTTGGAGTACTTCCAGAGGAAATAAATGAGCCATTAAATTTAAAATTATTTGGATATGACCTTGCCACTGCAGGGAATATGGCAACTGGATATAAAGATTATGTCTTTGTAAAAGAAGGGACAGAATACGCTGTTCCAAGTTATGACAAAGATAAAATAAAATTAGGTGAAAAAATTAGGTTAACTTTGAATCTCAATAATGTAAAACAGCTTATGTCAGGTACATTTGAAATTCCTTATTACAAGCAGCTCTTTAAATTTACAGATGTGAAACCAAATCCAGCACTTACGGAATATGTAAAACAACATGGACTGAACCTTAAATTAGAAGATCCGAAGGTAAGTGAAGAAGGAGCTTGGGAAAACAAGGTGAAAGTTGGCGCGTCATTGGAAGGAAAAGAATTTAAAGGATTAGATGGAGATACACCATTTTTAGATGTTACATTCGAGATGACGAGCGATGAATACTTTAATGAGTTAACTGCATTTGGAGTAGATAAGTTCTCTTATACAAAAGTTGGTGCAACAGAAGGCAATGAGATTCCTGTGTTTAAAGATAAATCTTTTGCTATTGTTTCGAAACATTCAACGGTTACAGGTTATATTGGTCCGGAAGCTTTCTTGAATGAAGAGGGGTATTTAGGTAAGAAAGACTATACAAAACTAGGAGCAAAAGTGTATGCAGTTGGCAAGGACGGAAAGAAATATACAGGAACGATTAATGATAACGGGCAATTTGAAATTCATAGTGTCCCAGTGAGCGATAAAGAATATGATATTTTCGTAGAAATGCCAGGTCATTTAAATAGTAAATTAACTACAAAAATAGGGAAAATGCAGGATGGAGAATTAGTGGGACAAAACTTTAGAGCTGATATGGATGACAGCCTTGCAGGTGATGTAAACGGCGATAAAATGGTGGATATTCAAGATGCTAGAATAGCAGCTCTGTCATATGGAAAAGGAAAAGTATCTGTAAAAGATGGAGATATAAATCAAGATGGTGTTGTAGATGAAACAGATATTCGTTTTATTGAGAAAAACTTCTTGAAAAAGGGTCCAGATGCCAAAGAAAATCAGAAACCGAAAGAAAATGTAGGGCCAGTGACGTTAGATAAAATCTTACGCTCTATCGGTTTAGAACCAAAAAAATAAGTGGACAAACTTCTAGAGTAAATAAAGTAATCAGACAATGAATAGCAAATGAAATGAGATTGGCTAACAAATGACCGGTAATGATTCACGGTAATATTACCGGTCATTTTAAAAGTTATAGTCGTTTGGGTACATGAAGTAATTAGTTTAAACTAAGTTCGCTTTCGTTATGGGACAAGGTAGTTGTTTAATTATTATTGTTTGTGGGATGGAAATAAGGTTTGTAGTTTGAACTTTAAAAATAGGGGGAATTGTGAAATGGGTATGAAGAAAAAACTTGGTATGGGTGTCATAACTGCAGCACTGGGCTTATCTTTAATTGGCGGGGGAACATATGCGTATTTTAGTGATAAGGAAGTATCACAAAACACGTTTGCAGCGGGTACTTTAGATTTGAGTGTGAATCCTGAAGTTGTTATTAATGTCGACAATCTAAAACCAGGTGATGAAATGGAGCGCGGTTTTCAATTAGTTAACAAAGGAACCTTAGCAATAGGAGATGTGAAACTCCTGACAGATTACAGTGTAATCGATGCGAAAGGGGATAACGGAAATGCTGATTTTGGTGATCATATCCGTGTTGATTTCTTGTGGAATTTAGATAAAAATGAAGTTCCAGTATGGTCTACTACATTATCTGAATTAAAGGTAGCTACGCAAAACGGAAGTATTCCTGATCTTGTACAAAAAGGTGTTGTAGACCGAGAAGGAAATGTACTTGCTCCTGGTGATGATGATACCTTTTATGTAATGTTCACATTCGTAGATAGCGGTGAAGACCAAAATGTATTTCAGGGAGATGCATTGAAATTAAATTGGACGTTTAATTCCATGCAAACAAGTGGTGAAGAAAAGTAAGTGTAATAATTTGTATACTATATGTTTAAACGTATAGTGCACAATTAATTGGGGGATAAGTATAAGTAACTTTGAACAATATTAAGTTCACCATTTTTATGATGCCGCTTTTTCTATAACGGTAAATTCAAATTATGTTTCTATTAAATAAAAAATACATCCTTATAGGGATGTATTTTTTATTTAATGATAATGTTATAAATTATTCTACATGAACCGATATGCTTTTAGATAATACTTGCATTGAGAAAGGAACTCTAGCTTCAAAAGCTATAGTGTTTGTTGAATTTGGTGTGTTTGAGAAGATGTAAGAATCCTTAATACGTAATCTAAATGTTTTTTCAGATCCGAATGGACCAGTATAAGAACTGACTTCGTCTAAAGAACTTCCCGCATATCTAACACCATTAACAGTCAAAGCCTCAGAATATGAATCCGGTGTACCTACTTCACTAACTTTCACATAAAGGTAATCGCCTTTAAGAACAGGAATAGTTAAGTAAGAACTTGCACTATACATTTTGTTATTATCGCCTACAGCACTAATGCTAACACTTCGTAGTGGAGAAGAATCCGCCTTTGAAATAGTTGGTAAAAATGCTAGTGTAAGTGCAAAACACATAGCTAACATGCCCATAAATTTTTTCATATTAACAACCCCTTAGGTATTTATTTAACATCCTGTATTTTACAGGTTAAAAATGTAAATCTCAATATCGTTATATAAAGAATGATCATGTAATTATGCATATTTAATATAAAGTACGCCAAAACTCGGATACATAAATCCCTTGCTGTTACATTGGGGATACGAAAATAACTAAAAGAAAAAGGCGTCTACAGAATGATACAACCATTGATAATGCATTCCTAAATCGAGGGTTATTTATTCTAATTATGCAAAATGATATATTCTGAATAGTCAACCTCTTATTTAGGAATGTCAGAATGGAAGGCGTTTGAAATTTATTTACGTACACTTTCATATTATTTTAGAACTATTGGGAAACCGCCTTATAGACATCAAGCAAACCATTACCATAAAAACTTTTATTAATAGGGTTATCATTTCTAACACCATTTTTATAAAGATATTTCACGGCCTTATCTGGATTGTTTTTAAAATTATTTTTATCAATAATTAATGCTAAAGCACCGGATACTTTTGGAGCGGCAAGTGAAACACCTACAGAGAGAGCATAACCACCACCAGGGGCGGTAGTTAATATTAGTTCTTTTAACATTAACTTATTTTTTACCCACTCTTCTAAACCATATTGCTGAAATAATCTATTATCTCCTCCAGGTGCAGCGATATCTATAAAACTTTCACCATAATTTGAAAATAAGGAGAGTAATTTAGATGGGCCAACAGATGAAACTGTTACTATATTAGGAAACTCAGCAGGAACATCTAATACTTCTCCAGTAAATGTTACCCCAGTATTTTCATTTTTTTTTCTGAAAAAATCATTCATTTCCTGCTTGTTAGTAACATCAAGAGCATCATTACCAGCCGCAGCAACTATAACACTTCCCTTTGATTTAGCATATTTAATGGCTTTTTTATAAGCTTTAATTTCGGATAATTCCTCACTAGATTCACCGTCTGAAGAAGATACTATACCATTGATGAGGTATTCGCCTAAACTTAAATTGATAACATCAACATTATCTTTTGCAGCTTCAGCAATGGCTTTAATAACCCAAATAGCCTCACCTGCTCCATTACCAAACACTCTATACATTTTAATTCCAATACCAGGAGCAACCCCTTTCATAAAACCATTAGCTGCAACCTGTCCAGCAATAAAAGTTCCATGCCCTCTTAGATCTATTAGACGATTTAATTCACCTGTTTCTTGAGATTCTTGCTCTCTAAACCCACCTTTAGGCACTAAATTTTTAGATCCAGGTGAAATGTTATCTTTTAAATCAGGATGATTTATATCAATGCCTGAATCAATGATACCAACGGTTACATTTTTAGTTCCTGGATATAGTCTATAGCTATCACCATTATGGGTTACTTGTTGCATATCCCATTGATTCTCCCATATTTCATTTAAGGGTAGGGGGGATGAGACATTGGTTGCTACTTCTCTTGAATTAAACGATTGTAATGACTTATTATATGAATCTATATTAGAATCCGAATGAACAAGATTCATTGCTTTTTCGGTAGCTTTCACTTGTATAACACCAATCTCTGGTACACTATAGACTATTTGTATATCATATTTTTGAAACTTACTAGCTAGTTTTTGGGGATTTTGATAATTCTTCAACAGTATCGTGTAATACTGTGATTTATCTTCAGCATGAACTGTAGTAATAGGTATGAAAGTTCCGAAAATCAAGTTAATTAACAAAAGGAATTTAATTATTTTTTTCATAAAATCACCCTCTTGATATATTATGTATAATCCTTAGTTTACTAAATCGTTAATGAAAAGAGATGTTAAGAGAATTAGTGATTTGAAAACTTTATTCACTTTGATATTGATATAAAATGTATTTTAGGAATAGATTCATTAGAGAAGAGAATTAAATAAAAGGGAATGAGTAATTAAATATATAAAGTATTTAATTACTCATTCCTATAATTTTAAATTTAAATTATAAATCTTTTTTGGCATATACTTTCAGAGATATTATCATTGATATAAAACCAATAATAATTGATATGAAACAAGGCATCCATGTTAGGACAGTTGGTGAGAATGGGAAAATACTTTTGAAATCAATATTATTTGATTGTAGTCCTTTTATAAGAGTAGGAGCAACAAAAGGTATTAAAAAAGCAGTTAAAAGTGATATGATTTTTGTTTTGTCATAACCAAATTTAAATTGAACAGGAAGTAGTACACCAAATAAAATACTTAGAGTTAAAAACGTTATTCCAAGAGCGCTAGCGCTCAGGCTTTCTATACCCGATGGTGCGACAACTGAAATGATTATACGGATAATAGCTGCACAAATAAAAATTACAAAAAGAAAAAGGTACTTCGCTTTTACAAATGCGCTTCGTGTGTACGGGGTAGCACAAAGTAAAGCCGCTCCCTTGTACTGATCCTCAAATTTTGATACCGTTCCGAACAAAATATATTCCATCAAAATAACGGTTAAAAGAAAGCTAACAAGACCGCCATCGTTTAATTGTAATTGTGAAGAAAGATAAATAGGAGCTATAGCAGCAAAAACGAGTAAGATTAGAAAATATTTTTTGACTAACAAAAAGTCTTTCATCACTAGGTTAATTAACATGGATGTTCCCCCCAATATATGAAAGCATAATCTCCTCAATAGTTGGTCTTTCTATTAATACATCAGGCATGAGTCGACGTACATCATCTTTTTTATTAGTAATCCCTTCAAATCCATAGTGAGTTTGATGTAAATTTAAAAAAAGAGGTCTTGTTTGTTCATTAATTAAGCGGTTGTCGCCCTTTACCAATGCATGTGTTTCTATTAAAACATCTTTTTCATCATTCACTAAAACTTTTCCATCATCAATTAAAATAATCATATCAGCAATTTTATCTAAATCAGATGTAATATGAGTGGAAAAAAATACGCTTTTCCCCGGCTCTTTCATGAAATCAAGGAGAATATCCATTAATTCACTCCGTACTAATGGATCCAAGCCACTTGTTGGTTCATCCATTATTAATAAATCTGCATGATGGGATAGGGCTAATGCAACTGCAAATTTCATTCGCATTCCTTTGGATAGAGTAGAGATTTTTTGTTCTAGATTTAAGTTAAAATTTTTAATGTAATTTTGGAAAACTGGTTCATCCCATTCAGTGTAGGATGGTGCAATAACATTTTTCATTTCCTTTACTGTTAATTCATCATAAAAATAGCCCTCGTCTAGCACGATACCAATTTTGTTTTTAGACTTTCTTTCATGCTTATCCATATCTTTTCCAAGAAAATTAATTTGCCCAGAATCTTTTAAAATGAGACCCAAAATCGCTTTAATTGTAGTGGTCTTTCCAGAACCATTTGTACCGATAAATCCTGTTATACAGTCTGTGTTAAGTGAAAAGGTAACATCTTTTAACGAAAAATTTCCGTAAGATTTATTTAAATTATTTACTTCTAACACAACATTCATTTTTCATTCTCCTCCTCTAAAATTAAATCTAAAATTGAATGGAGATCATCTGCATGAATACCTATACTACGAGCCATTTGACAAACTTCAGTAAGTTTAACTTCTACCATCCGGCGTTTTGACTCCATTAACAACTCTAAATTTGTAGGAGCTACATAGGTCCCTTTTCCAACCTTTGTAATAATAAAGCCTTCTGTTTCTAATTCTGCATAAACTCTTTTTGTAGTAAGTACACTTACATGCAAGTCGTTAGCAAGTGAGCGGATTGATGGTAATTGTTCACCCTCTTTTAATTCATTGTTAAATATAGATTCTTTAATTTGTTCCTTTATCTGTTGATATAAAGGCAGACTTGATACATTACTTAAGACTATTTTCATTAAACAACCTCTCTATCGATAAGTGTTATGGTATGTCATGCACACCATACACACCATACACAGTTAATATTATAAATTATAAAAAGCGTATTAACAAGATATACTGCGATTAAATCATTTGAAAGTTAACTTAAATAACTTTTTATAAATAAAATTTTTAGTATCAGTTAATAAAGATATTTGTTATTTTAAATAAACTAAAAAGAAAGTTTTGTAAATATATGTCACAAAATGTTAAAGAAACACACACAAAATGTTAAAAATTTTTTGATTGTTTTTAGAAAACATAGAGAGTTATACTTTAGTCGCAGTGCACAATACAGAAAAGGAGGTAGGTCAAATGGAAACACCAGTAGTACAACCAAGGGATTGGACTTGTTGGAGTTGTTTAGTATGTGCAGCATGTTCTGTGGAATTATTAAATCTAGTTACTGCGGCAACAGGGGCTAGTACTGCAAGTTAATATCCTTTCAGAAGTTACTTTGGTTAAAAGCACTAAGGA
>NZ_WIPE01000060.1:172389-210236 GCF_009760835.1 Bacillus sp. EE-W1
GTTATTAAATCTAGTTACTGCGGCAACAGGAGCTAGTACTGCAAGTTAAAATTTTAAAATGTGAGAGTGTTTATGTTGAAATTAAATTAGGACTTATTCTATAGACAAACAGTTATATTAAGAATAAGTCCTATAAGTTTATCGAAAATGAGTATGGGATTTTTGTAATACATAAACTAAATGCTACTTAAAATTTTATAGGAGATGATTAAAGTGAATGGTTATTTATTTTGGAAAGAGAAGCTAGAAATAAGAAAATTCACATCAAATTATGAATCTATGTTGGTAGTTCATAAAAATCCAAACGAAAGCGCTCCCACACTCAAAAACGAAAATACATTTACAATAAATAAAACCGCCACTGAAATTATTGAGTTAATTGATGGTACTAAAACATATGGACAAGTTGTATCTTTCTTATCTTTAAAATACAGTGAAGATCCAATAAGTATTGAAAAGAAATTAAATGCATTTTTGAATAATGTATCCAAAGTTTACAATATGAACATTGGTACGCAAGAAGAACCTATAAATGTACCAGTTAATTTAATTGAAGAACAGACTATATATCCAAAAGTGGCTTCAATTGAAATCACAAACAGATGTAATGTAAGATGTCGTCATTGCTATGGAGATTTTGGAGCAGTAAAGCCAAAAGTAATGAGCTTAGATCAAATAAAATCATTATTAGATGACTTAAATAATATAGGAGTGAAATTAATTGAACTTACGGGCGGTGATATAACAGTACATCCAAATTTAAAAGAGATATTGTTATATGCACTTAACTTGGATTTTTCTCAAATAACACTGTTGACCAATGGTATAGCTCTTTCTGATAAAGTCATGGACATAATAATAAAAAATAAGTCGAAAACATTTGTGCAGATTGATATGCATAGTTTAGATGATAATTATTTGACTTGGTTCTTTAAAGTTCCTAATACACTTCATAAAATTAAAAATAACATAATGAAATTAGCCGAAAATGATGTTCGTTTGCGGATCGCCACAATAGTTACACATTTGAATGTGCACGAAGTAGAAGATATAGCTGAATGGGTACATAATTTAGGAATTGATAGTATTGGGGTATCTCCAGTAATACCAATGGGAAGAGCCTTAGGATGTAGCGATCTTTATTTAAATGAAGAGGATGTTAATACATATGGTGAAGCATTGTTGAAAATAAATAAAAAATATCCTAAATTTGTTTCATTATATGAAGGTGCGCGCGCTGAGATTAGGAATTGTGGTGCAATAACATCACATATTGTGATTGCACCTGATGGTGAAATTAAAATGTGTACTATGCATAGTTTAGATGATTTGAAAAATAGTATAGGTAATGTTTTTGAACAGAATATTAAAGATATTTATGATGAAAAATTCAAATACATTAATGCATTTTTTAACTTACAAGCACCTCAAATGGACTCTGAGGAATGTAAAGAGTGTGAAAACAAACGTTTTTGTAGTACATGCTTCTTAAGAAGCTTTATAAAAGCACAAGAAATTGGCGATAAATGTAAATGGTTTAAAAATCATGTTCCTGAAATAATTAAGGAGCCATTAATGGTAGGACAAAATTAGTATGATTGGATGAGATAAATATTGTTAAGTTTCTGAGGATAAACCAATTTAATTCCATAGATGATGCGTCTGGATAAGGTCTCAAGAAATCTATGGAATTATATTAACCTCATTATATTGATTCGTAAATTAATATAATAAATAGACAAAGGAGGAGAAAGAGGGTGAATAAGAAGATAAATAAACAAGATGAAATTCAAATTTCTTATAAAGAGTTATTATTTTTATATCCGTATTTGAAAAATACAAAATCTTTGTTAGCTTTTGGTTTACTTGGGATGGTTATAGCTTCTTTGATTATCGCACCGATACCATATATTATTGGTTACATTATTGATAAAGTTATACTATTAAATAAAAGCTACGATCAATTATTAAAAACAACTCTTATACTCTTATTAATTTATTGTATTAACTATTTAATATCGATAGGTTATGAGTATTTATTTACTCGTGTACAACAAAATGTAGTTAATGAGATTCGATTATCTATGATAAGTAATATTATAGATGCGCCTCTTTCTTATATTAATCAGAAGGAGAAAGGTTACATTCTTAGCAGAATTGCTGAATCTGGTAATGTAAGTGCATTATTTTCTCCAAATTTATTAAGGGTTTTTTCAGGTATATTCGATTTTTTCTTTGCTTTATTTATAATGTTTAATTTAAGTGTTAAACTTACAGGCATCATAGTAATTATTATTCCGATATATTTTGTAATATCCAAGTATTCTTCTAAAATGATATCAAAAAGTACCACAAACGTATATGAGTCATCGGCAGTATTAAACGCAGAAATGTATGAAACCTTAAATGGAATAGAGGATATAAAATTATTAAACGGTAAAAATATACAAACTAATAAGATTAAGGCTAAATTAAATGATGTAATTAAAAGTGCTCTAAAACAAAGTTTACATTTTATTTTCTTTATGCAAAATTTAATAGTAACAAATAACTTTGTTACAGTAATAGTATTACTGGTATCAGGTATTTTAATTTTACAAAATCAGCTTACTATAGGGGTATATACTTCGTTTTCAATTTATATGGCTAAACTCCTTGCGACTACTCAAGCTTTAGGTAGCTTAGATATAACCCTAAAACCCGTGTGTATTAGTATTAAGAGAATTAAAGAGTTCTTCAATTTAGATGTTGAAAATACACTAGTTACAAATATAATGAAAGAACCAATTAATTCAATAGAATTTAAAGATGTTTGTTTTAAATATAATGAAAATAGTGATTTAATATTTGATCATTTCAACGTGCAAATTGAAAAAGGTGACAAGTTATTAATTGATGGTATAAATGGATCAGGAAAATCTACCTTTATAAAATTATTAACAGGTTTATATCAACCTAAAAGTGGAAAGATATTGATAAATAATATCGACTATAACTTAATACATAAAGAAAGTATTAGAGATAGAATAGGTATAGTATCACAAAATATATTTTTGTTTAAAGGAACTATATTAGATAACATATTATATGGACAAACAAATAAAACGAAAGAAGATGTAGTTAAGTTAATAAAAAGATATCATTTAACATCACATCTCAACAGATTTGAGAATGGATTAGATACTATAATTGTACAAGATGGTTCCAGTGTTTCAGGAGGTCAAGCACAATTTATAGCCTTTTTAAGGGCTATCCTCACACAAAGGGATATAATAATATTAGATGAAGCAGCTTCTAATTTACATATTGATACAAGAAATCTTATGTATGAGATACTTCAAAATTGCAATATTTGTAATATATTAATTATGATTTCACATCAGCAAGATGGCTTGTATTTTCTCAATAAAACATTAGAACTTACACATGGTAATAAAAGAAATGCTGTGAATGATAATATACTTTAATCATAGTGCTTTCATAGAAGGGAGCATCCTAATTATGCCAAAAATGAAACTTATTAATTTTGATACATATAGAAATTCAATAGTTTTATTTGAGAACACTGGCGAGATTATATCAGTGTCAGCTCATTTTCAATTTTTTGAAGGAAGTGAAAGCTATATTCAAGGTTTTATTGATAATGAACAAGTTATTCACTTTAAATCTAATAATCCTGGTCCAACTATTTCTATATATCAATTTACGCCTAAGAATATTACCAAATTAATTATATCAAGTGAAAATAGAACACATGGAATGGTCACATTGTATACTTCAGAAACATAGCTAACATCTAAATTTTATTTATTTTTAAGATTTCAAGACTCAAAAGAGGGATGTATATTGTATACCAATAATATAGCATCTACTAATGGAGCTTTTGAAAATAACATTCCAAATCTATTCTCATCTATTTCAATTTCTAATGCCAAATGAGGGAAGTCTAGTACAAATCAATGATTATTTGTACTAAATATACTCTAATTTTGTATATCTTACACACTATATCAAAGAAGAAACATAACCTCTTATTTTCTGCAGGTATATGTTTCTTTTTATCATTTTTGCCAAGAAGACTCCTTCCTCAAGGAGCGAGAAGGGTAACAGCCCAGTAAGTAGATGGGAAAGGAGGTATCATCTAATATATGTTGGATGATACTTTTTTGATTTATGAACAAAAAGGCTATTGAAAGGGTCCTGATATAAATATCAAACCCTTTTCAATATATATAATTATTTCACTGCCTCTTTTAATTCTTTTCCAGCTTTAAAAGCAGGTGCTTTTGAAGCTGCGATTTGCATTTCTTCACCTGTTTGTGGGTTACGTCCTGTACGTGCAGATCTTTCACGTACTTCAAATGTACCAAAACCAAGAATCTGTACTTTCTCTCCATTTGCTAACGCATTTGTTATTGTATCTAATAACGCTTGTGTTGCTGCAGCAGCATCTTTTTGTGTAAGTTCAGCTTTTTCTGCTACTACTTTTGTTAATTCTGTTTTATTCATTTTCTGCACCTCTTAATATGTAATTAGGTGACTATTATAACGTGTGTGTATTCATGACGCAATTATACTGTACTTAGAAAAAGCCATAGCAAGAGCAAGAGGACAATGTCTGTGTAAAAGGCATAAGAAGGATATTAATTATCCCTTTAAACTCTGTTCATATTTCTTTACATCTTCCATGGTTTTAAATATTAACACATCAAAAACTCCTTTTTCATTCCCACATACGATAACAAAACCATCTGTTGCTTCCAGAACTCTACCGACGCCACCATCTGTAAGTGTAATACTGGTGAGATGTTTTACGTTCAGTTTTTCTTCTTTTTGAATGTAAGTAGTTATGGGTGTTCCTACAGGAAATGCGTCTGTGATTTCTTTTGTTGTATATGTCCCATCATCTATTGACTGAGTTTTAGCAGTAAAAGAATCAGTTTGAGTGGCACATCCTGTTGAACATATTAAAAGAATCCCAGTAATCATACTTACACAAGCTGTTTTTACCATTCACAAAATCCTCCTATAACTGTTCGTATTGTCAACCCATTTAGGGTAACAAATTATATATACGAAGTTTGTTGGAGTATATGAGTCGTAATTCAACAAAGATACAGGTATTTTGGCAGAATGTGTTTCAAACAAAAGAAAAGACACCCTAAGGTGCCTTCCTGCGACTTGAACCATCGTGATATGGTATTGGATGCCAATCCAATTTTTATTTTACCACGTTAAGTAATTTTGGTTGTTGAGAAATATAATTCAAATCTATATGTTGTTTACTTTTGCTTTATTAGTTTTTGTTGTAGATTCTTCAATCTGTTTAAATTACTTTTAATTTCATCGGTAATTGCTATCTTGATACTTCCTTGAGCCTTTTTATTTCTTCATACATTTTTTTATATTCTTTTTGATGTTCTTTAGAAGCCTCTGAGACACGTTTTATTTGTTGTTTCATTTCTGTATGGAGTAAATCAGCATGCTTAATCATGGGATCATATTCTATTTTTTAAATGGATTTTTTTGTAGATTCATAGGAGAAGGGAAAGGAAGGCGTTTTTTATTTTTACACTTGCTTATTGTGTTTCATTGTGTAAAAATAACCGAAGAAATTATTGAATACAGTACTGATAAATGATAATAGAAAGTGAGCTTTTGCGATGATACCTTATTATATAGAGATAGCTCATGAGATAGCTAAAACTGCCCATGATGGACAAGTGGATAAAGCAGGAATTGACTACATCAAACACCCTGAGAAAGTTGCTAGCTTTGTAAATACGAATGAAGAGAAAGCTACTGCTTATTTGCATGATGTTCTGGAAGATACTGAGATAACTGCTAATGATCTGTTAAGTGCTGGTATACCTCATAATATAGTTGAGGCAGTGCAGGTACTGACAAAAGAGAAATACACGCCTTATTTTGAGTATCTGAGCAAAGTGAAAGAAAATTCTCTTGCCCGTACTGTCAAACTTGCAGACTTAAAACATAATTCTGACCGCTCACGACTTGCTAGGATAACAGATAAAGACTTAAAACGGTTGGAGAAGTATCGTAAAGCGATTCAGTTTTTAGAGGAATAAAAGAAACAGTAACTTCTTTAGTAGCAATTTTCTAGAATACTAATTGTTTAAAGAAATTACTTCATGCAAATATTAAATGATCCTTGTATATAATTTTTAACAAAATGTAAAAACTAATATACAAAATGTTAAAAATTATATACAAAATGTTAAAATTAGGATAAAGTGTTTGTAGGAGGTGGGGGTAGTTGTTAAACAACCGGATAGTTGTCTGCCGTGCCGAAAAAGGTTGGACACAGCAAGATTTAGGAGAGAGAGTAGGTGCTAGTCGACAGACTATCGCTTCTATGGAAAGGAATAAATATAATCCCTCTTTAATTCTTGCATTTAAAATAGCCCAAGCTTTTGGAAAACCGTTAGAGGAAGTTTTCGAATTTAAGGAGGAATAAACAAATGGAATTTATAAAGTATGCTGTAATTATTATTATAGTTTTATCATGCTTAAGTGAATTATATATGTTTAAATTTCAAAAAAGCCAAGAGGCAAGAGATGAGAGAGGTTTAGATATTCAGTATAAAACTACTAATTTTTTATATAATACTCTTTATCTGGGAATAGTTATATTATTTCTCCTTAACATGCTTCAATATATTACAGCAGAACAATTTGTGAATATCCTCTTATATTTCTTTATTTCTTTAGGGATAATAAAAGTTGCTTATTCATATTGGAGAAGGAGCTATTAAATATAAAAAGAAATACTAAAAATAAGGGGTCATATTTTCAATATATTTGTTCCTGAATTAATAATAGATTAATTTCTGCGGAGGTATTAGTACTTAATATTAGGAGAAATTGGCCGCAGCTTACTAATATAATTATAGATACGCCTATGTACTTAAAGAATAAATGAAGAGTTTTTATAAGCGTGGAAAAATTGCAATTTTTAATTCATCCTTGCCATTATAGGGGAGGGGATTTGAAGTGTGCTAAGATAAAGTCATTTTAGTAAACTTGCTTCATTTTAAAATAAGTTTGAATGAGGGAGACAATTTGCTAAATACACTATGTTGTTCATTTCCTTCTTGATTCATACCCGCTTGATAAGATGAAAATCCTTTATACGTTTTTCTTTTCCATTGCCATTAGCCATTAGTTTGATCGAACTCACCATAGTATTGATTGTAATCAAGCTTGTTTCCTGTGTTTTTACTAAAATTATTGCTAATAAAGATACGACTATTACTTGCATAGATTTGGTTATTGGTAATTACATTATTACGGGTATCATAATTTAATTCTATTTGGCCACTCTCTTGATCTTTTGTATCATTTTTATAAATTACATTGTTCGTAATCGTGTTATTTTCAGCATATCCTTGCTTACTGTCATATCCACCAATTGCAATACCACTCATGATATTATTGGATATTGTATTGTCTCTAACGGTAATTTGGCTTGCACTTTTTCCTGCATGTTCGCTTGCCACCTCAATACCAAGGTCGTTTTCATAGCTTTGATTTTGCTCAATAATAATTTCCTTCCCGCGATCCACGTAAATACCATCAGCTGAATATTCATTATAACTGGTATTATTGATAGATGAATTATGATTGACAATATTGTTACGTACAATTCCATTCCGTGCTTGATCTAAAGAAGCTACTGGTGATACACCTTCATGTCCAATAAGAACAATTCCGATGTTGTTGTTATCATGTAACTTGACCTTAGAACCATGGAGAATGACTTTTTCAACCTGGTAATTTTGAAAAGTAATGGGGATTCCTGAGGCACCAGAATGAGTGACACGAACTTTTTGGTTATAAATCCCGCCTCTTATGTAGATTGTACTTTCTTCTTTAGCTACGTTAGCAGCTTTTTGAATAGTAGTAAAAGGTTGATCTAATGTACCAGGGATTAAGGTCGCTTCTTGTTGGAGATACATAGTAATTTGTAACAGAATTTGTATTGTTATTGGATTGTGCAAAGGCGGGTACTGGAAGTGTGAAAATTAACATACTGAAAGAAAGTAATAAGATAAAACAAGATTTTTTAATGAGGAGAATATTTCTTGATAGTTCATCATTTTCTTCTTTTTTTTTAGTATTTCTTCTAAACTATACAGTTAAAATTCAGGGTTTATATCTTGCATCAATAATAATATTTAATATGTGAGATACCCAGTTTATTCTATTTAGTATGTAATAGTAATTTTCTGAAACTAGCCAAGATAAATTACTCCTATAGAAAGTAAGGGGAGCCCCCCTTACTTTAAAATTTATTAAAAAATAACTTAATTTATTGATGATATATTATTGAATTGGTGCACAACTCCAAATGTATTTTCCAACTACTTTTATTTCTGGGCAATTTTCTATATCTGTACAATCAAACATTAATGGATGTATACTAGGATTAAAAGAATCTGGTTCTAGGATAATTCGATTATTGGTTTTGTAAATTCTTTTTAAAGTGGCGTCATATCCGTTGATAAGTACAGCGGCTATGTCGCCATTATTTATATTTGTTGTCCTCTCAAGTACAGCTATATGTCCATCATGTACAATTCTATTCATGCTGTCTCCGTTTATACGAAGTGCTAATAGTTTTTCAAATCCATATTTATCTAAAATGATATCAGGTACCTGTATATCACCAATTACATTTTCTATAGCTTCAATTGGTTTACCAGCTGCGATTGTACCATAAATGGGAATATCCCGTTTGGCAATTGCTTGATCTTCAGGACAATAGGATTCATTTTCATCGATAAAGTAGGTTGCAGGGACACTTAACATCTTAGCGATTTGTGATATTTTTGACATTTTAGGGCTTCTTTCACCATTTCTCCACCGTAAAACAGTAGTTCTACTAACAGATAATAATTCAGCTAATTGTTCGTCTGTCATATTATTTTTCTTCATCAATAGAGATAATTTTAAACCGAATGATTTCATGACTTTTTGTCACCTCCGTCTTTGATTGATTATATAATTGGTGTGACAAAAATGCAACTTTCTTCGTTGTTTTGTAAAAAATTTCTTGACTGTTTTGTCACGTAGTACTATATTTGAATTTGAAAAGGGGTGACAAAAATGCACAAAATGATATTTTTAGAAAGAAAATTAAAGAGAAAAACTATTGAAGAAGTTGCTGATTTTCTTAATGTTTCTCCACGTACATATTGGGCAAAGGAACATAATAAAAGTGAATTCACTCTGAAAGAGGCACATATGTTATCGTGCTATTTAGAGAAATCTATAGAAGAGTTATTCCCTGATCTTTTTTTAAATAATTTGTGACAAAAATGCACGTAATTATATATGGATTATAGGATGTTTTGGGGGTATTTTAAACTAAATATCTAATAATCCAACTATTAAAGGCGCTTTATATATTGGTTTTTACTTAGAAAAGAAGGAAAGAGATTCAAAAAATAAAACGCTAAAGTGTATTTGGTATATAAAAATTGAGGGTAAATATAGAATGTTAAATATTCAAGTAGATGAAAGAGAAATCAGAAGATTATATGTAGAAAAATTAGAAGAAAAGCTTAAAGAAGTGGATGTAGAATTTGTATTTTGGGATACAAATGATTTAAAAAAGAACGTGCATGTCGTGGGATACTATTCAAAAAGAATTCTTTTTTGATCAGCGTTTTCAAAAATTAAAAGTGGGCGGGAAATGGTATTTTTCAGCTAAAGAAACGAAGGCATTTTTATTAAATTGGCTAACAGAGAATGAGGTGTAAGAAAAGAAAGACTATCGTCTTAAAAACAAATTTTATAGGAAAGTCTATTGTAGGGGAGAGGATTAATCTTGGTTTTTAAAGTGACAAAAAAACAAGGATATGTCAGCAAGAATACTAAAGAAAATGAAGAATTTAGTAATACTAGTCGCTTTGAATGGGAAAAACTTTCGAATAAACAGTTAAAAATGATTTATGCCAAAATTCATATAATAGCATTGAAATATGACGGAGTAATATCAAAAGAGGAAATCAAAAATAAATTAAAAGAAAAACTTAATATTCAATCACTCAGTGATCTTACAAGGAAGCAAGCAAATCAAGCTATAAAAGTATTAATAGGTTGGGAAATTTAAAGGTTTTGGAGAACAAAACTTTTAATATATAAGAAACATAATATATTGATTTTTAGAAAAAATTCTGGAGGAAGATAAAATGAGTAGTTTGCTAATACAGGATGAGCCACTATTAGTATTACCTCGATTAGCAAGTAAGATTGGGTTGAACGAGGCAATTTTTCTTCAACAAATACATTATTGGCTCAAGCGCTCGAAACATTATTATGATGATCGTTATTGGGTCTATAATAGCATTACAAATTGGCATAAACAGTTTCCGTTTTGGAATGAAAGAACGTTGAAACGTATTGTTAAAAATCTAGAAGAGTTTAATTTATTGATAAGTGGTAACTATAACAAATTAAAGTTTGATAAAACAAAATGGTATTCAATAAATTATAACAGACTAGTTGAATTAGAAATAGATAACGATTGTGACAAATTGTCTCAACGAAAAGAACATATTGTCATGATGGAAAATGAAAATATGTCTCAACCAATACCAGAGACTACACAAAAGATTAACTCAGAGAATACCACTCAAAAAGATATAGTAGAGATAATTAATTATCTCAACAGTGTATGTAATACAAGTTATCGTATTTCAACTAAAAAGACACAAATGTTAATTAAATCTAGACTACAAGAGGGATTTAATATAAATGAATTTAAAGAAGTTATTGAGACGAAGGCGAAAGAATGGCTTTATACAGAACAGGCAAAATATTTAAGACCAGAAACCTTATTTGGAACTAAATTTGAGGGATATTTGCAGCAGAGAAAGATGGTGAAATCAAATGGCTTTAACAAAAGTAACAGATATAGTACAAAGTCTTTCGAAGAGAATGAACTTCCTTTCTGAAACATGTGTGATATGTAATCAGGAGAGGAAGCGAATGGTAAGATTGATGGAGATTCAGGGTGAAACGATTTGTCCAGTATGTCGTTTAGAAGAAGAAAATAGAAGGTTAGAAAAAGAGATGAATATTTTTCGTTATGAAAAAGAGGAAAGAAAACGTAAAAGTATATTTTACGATCATAGTCTTATTAAAGATGAAAATATTAAATTAGCTAGATTTTCGACATTTATATCAGAGTGTGAAGAGGATGAAAACAATTTAATTTTAGCTAAAAAGGCTCTTACAGACTATTTAAATGATATTCGATTTAATTTGATTCTCGTGGGTAAAGTTGGAGCTGGAAAAAGTCATATTGCATACTCTATAGCTCATGAAATGAATGAACAAAGTTCCGATAAAGTTATGTATGTTACAAGTTCAGAACTTTTTGATTACATACGTTCGACATTTAATACGCAATCATGTGAAACAGAGCATAGCATAACAAATATGCTAATTTCTATGGATTTATTAGTCATTGATGATCTAGGAGCAGAGCTAGGGGATATGGATATTAATGATCTAAAAGCAACAGCATTTGTAAATCGTGTGTTATTTAAACTATTTGATGGACGACAAGGGAAAAAAACAATTATTACAACGAATTTAACAGGTGAGGCAATTATAAAAGCGTACGATGAAAGAGTTACATCTCGTATGTTTAATACATATCGACACATAGAATTTAAAAAAACAAGAGATAAGCGTAAGAGAAAATTACCTTTTTAAGAAAAGAATATATATTGTGTAGGAAATATAGATGCACATGAAAACATATTGTTCAAGAAATTTGTACTGTATGAATCGGTTCTTTTAATTAGCAAGCAAGTGAAGTGATTCGGAAGTAAAGAAAGAATATGAGGAATGGAAAGAGCATTTGATCAGAAATTACACGTATGTACATTGAAAGCAGTTTTTAAGTTTATTAATATGTTTTAAATAATTAAATGGAGGTATCTTGAAAATGAGAACATATAAAGGATTTGAAGCAATTAAACGAATGAAAACAAATTGGATTACAACAGTACAAGAGACACCGATGTGTTGGAAAATAGAAGGTGAAAGAGTAATTGCTGATTATTTAGGTAAAAAAGAAAGTTATCAACAAATTAATTTCTTTTTTGAGAATGAATTTATAGATTGTAGAGAAACTATTCGAAAAGGAGAATTATTGTATATTGAAAATGAAAAAAGTGAAAAATTCATCGTTGAATTTTGTAAAGAAAATGAAAGAGAAATAAAGCATGGTAGTTGGTTCTGGATTAATGGAGAGGAGTTCTCTAATAATTATGGTCATTTTGAAAAGAGTACGAAAATAAAAATTAGGAAAGCTGAAAAAAGTGAAAAATTATTATTTGAACGGGCAAAATTATTCGCTATCAAAGGGCGTAAAATAGATGAGTTTAGACTTGGTGATGTAGTTGAAAGAGATAATAAATTGTATAAAGTGGCTATTGTAAAAAGTGGAAGTGAATCTCAAATTGTAGTAGGATGTGTTCCGATTAATGGGGGAGAAATTTGTTATCATAATTCAAAAGATATTGAGATTCAATTTTTCGTTGAAGATATGGTGGTGTAACAAGATGAAGTTATTTTTAATTAATCAACTTATAGAAAATGGAATTTATAAATATAAAGATAAACAATTATACGAATTAAATAGTGATGAGTTAATAAAATTAATCGAAAATCATAAGGATAAGAAAATAAATATTAGCAATGCAATGTATGAAATAGTACATAAAGAATGTAAGCCTCAATAGCAAATCATTGTAATGATCTTGATATATGAAATTCAAATTATGATTAAGGATAAATAATAAGAAAGGAGCTTGACATGTTAAATATAGAATTACCAGTATTAAATAAAGAAGCCACAAAAGAAAATGTACTGAAAGCTATAAAGAAATACAGGTTATTTATGAAATGTAATTATCTTAACGAAACGATACTCTCGAAAGAAAATATATTAAAAGAAAATGCGAAAGAAGAGCGGATCAATTATATTATTGCGATGAACAAAGGGTTAGAAAAACTAGATATTGAAAGTGATAGAATAATTATTCAAAAATACTTGTTAAAGAATCGAGTTAATAGATATGAGATTATGAAAGAGCTGAATTTATCCGAGGGAGATTATTATAGAAAAAGAAATACTGCTTTTTACAACTATGCATATGCATTAGGGATTGAGGTTGAGGAGTGTAAAGATTACTAATAATGAATAAGTTTTTAATATGGATTATAACCACCTGTGTAACAAGCAGGTGGTTATTTTTGTGTAAAAAAATGATGAAAAAGAGATAAAAATGAATCGTTATATACACATATCATATAAGTACAAAGTAGCAATGATAAATAGTATTAAGGAAGATTTTTTTAATAATTTTAGTTTTTTGGTGAGAAAAACTAAATGGAAATTAAATGTAGATTTAGATGGTCTCTATTTTTAACAATTTTGCTTTGTTATAAGGGTGGGAATAGTATATGCGTGATTTAATTGTCCAATATAAGGAAACGTTATGTAAGTTAGAACGTGCCAAAATAAGTGCAAAAGAAGAAGAGATTAAAATATTAACAAGTATGATTAGTGATGTCACATATGCTTTGGAGTGGATGAAGAATGCAAAGATGCCGGGTAATCGCCGGGGAATAGAACGTAGAGCTGCTTACCAACGAGAAAAATCATATGATTCCTTGTTAATGCAAAGGTATTTTCGTAGTACTGATACAACATATGAATGGGATGATGAAAACAAGGAAAGTGTCATTTCAGAATGGGAAAGAATAAAACTAGAAGATGCGCTCTCTACTTTGACAAAATATGAAAGAGAAATATATATCATGTCAAGAGGAAGGGGAATTACACAAGAGAAAATCGCTAAATATTTGAATGTTTCAAGAAGTACAATTAAAACGATTCTATATAGATCTGAAATAAAAATTGCTAAACAAGTAAGAAAAAGTCTTTTCTGCGAAAGTAGTTAAGGCTTTTTCTTATTTACAAACACATTCTTGTCACCATAGTGCCACCTATAAATAGAAAGTAATAATATAAGTTTAAATGAAATGTGAACTACTCGCCACTGAGCAAAGCTTGAAGTGGGAGCTTCTCAGTTCCACGACGAAAGTAACCTTTCGTCTCCCTGAGCGTTACTTCGGGGTGTTCCACCCCTAGATGTCTAACGCATGGACGCTCTTTTGGTACGGTTGATATTTTACGCAGGAACCGAATGGCTTGGTTTTCGCACTCTATTTTCTTCCTGCAACCTTCTATATCAAGTTATCAAAGAACTTCATATAGCTAATTTATCAAAAGTTTTTGGCTATGCCAAACCGAAATTCATCTCCCACCTATCGTTGGGCTACGTCCTTCACACGCTTGAGGAAGGAGAATTCTTTCGGGGAATACGTTAAAAATAACGGCATCTTTTTATTTACTACAAAATAGGCAGTAGTACATGAAAAACTACAGAAGGATGCGATTAGATGTTAGAACAAGATATAGATACAATGCCAATATGTTCAATTTGCCTTGAAAAATGTTTGTGGGTTTTGAAATTTCCAATCACAATTCAGTATTGTGAACAAATGTTTATTCGTGAGGTAGTTGACGACAATATAACAACAATATGTATTGAGTGTTTAGAAAAAGAAGTACAAATGATGAGTTAAAACGGGAGGGACTGCTAGTGGCGCGACCAATGAAATTGAATGATGAGCTGATAAATAGGTTGACCCAATATATTAAAGTAGGGAATTATATTGAAACCGCATGTGCGTTAGTTGGAATTAGTAGAAGTATAGTTTATGTTTGGTTAAAGCAAGGGCGTAGAGCAATTGAAACGAGTGAAAAGACAGGTGAAGTAGTACCGAGAAAAGATAAGATTTATGTGAAGTTAGTCATGGAAATTGATCAGGCATTAGCATTTAGTGAGGCGAGAGACGTTGAGACAATCGGGGAGCATGCAAAATCTAATTGGAAAGCGGCAGCATGGAGATTAGAAAGAAAATTCCCAACTAAATGGGGAAGGAAAGATCAATTGCAAGCAAACGTAAATCATTCAGGAGAAATGAAAGTAGAGCATAATAAAATGGCCATGAAAATTGGGTGTGATGAGGAAATGCTTGATTTAGCTATGAAATTATTTGAGAAAGTTCAAGGAGGAGAATTATAATCATGAAACGGATGAATGTGCATAAGTTAATAGATGAAAATACATTTAAGGAATTGGCAAAAGTGAACTACCCCTTTCTATGTTCAGTATACACATAAGGGATTCTATAAACATGCAAAGCACACAAAATTAATAACAAAGATTTGCCAAGATTTAATTGAAGAAAAATTATCGACTAATAGATTAATGGTATTTATGCCACCTAGGCATTCAAAATCACAGTCTATAACAGAAACATTGCCAAGTTGGTATTTAGGAAATTACCCAAATAAGAGAGTTATAGAGGTATCTTATGCATCAAGTTTAGCTGAAAAGTTTGGTAGAAGAAATCGTGCTAAGATTGAAGAGTTTGGTAAAGAAATATTTAACATTAGAATTGATGAGCGGCAAGGTTCCGTAACAGATTGGGCATTACATAACCACTCTGGTGGAATGTTGTCTGTAGGAGTTGGTGGTTCAATTACAGGGGAAGGAGCAGATTTGTTAATTATTGATGACCCTATTAAAAATCGCCAAGAGGCCGAATCAATTACATACCGAAATCGACTATGGGATGAATGGGAAGATACTTTATCTACACGTTTACAAAAAGGTGCAAAGGTAATTCTAATTTTAACGCGATGGCATGAAGACGATTTAGCTGGTAGATTGTTAGAGAAAGAACAGGAAAAATGGACTGTGTTATCAATTCCTGCTATAGCAGAGTCAAGGGATGATCCATTGAACAGAGAAATAGGAAGAGGCTTATGGGTTGAACACTATGGCCAAAATTATTATGAAGATAAAAAGAAGTTTTCCTCTGCACGTTCATGGTTATCATTATGGCAACAAAAACCATCAAGTGATATAGGGAATATTTTTAAAAGGAACTGGTTTCAACATTATGATGTATTACCAAATTGGGAACAATTTGATCAAATTATTACTTCCTGGGATATGGCTTTTGATAACACCACAAATAAAAGTTCATTTGTGGTTGGACAGATCTGGGGGAAAATAGATGGAGACAAATATTTAATTGATCAAGTGAGGGCGCAAATGAATTTCCTTGAAACAAAGAAAGCATTTGTTGTTTTTCATCATAAATATGAGTCGATCCTTCGGAATTCTGGGTTTAAAAAGTCCATTCCGAAATTAGTTGAAAAAAAAGCAAATGGCCCAGCGATTATTAGTTCATTGAAGAATGAAATAAGTGGTATTATTCCTATAAATCCACAGGGTTCAAAAGAAACACGTGCTGAGGCGATATCCCCTGAATTTCAATCTGGAAATGTATATATACCTAATCCTAAAATACAATCTTGGGTATATGATTATATAGATGAATTAGCTTCTTTCCCATCTGGTAAGCATAATGATCAAGTAGATACAACGTCACAAGCCTTAGAATACTTTTTTACTAAGCAAAAAAAAGTAATGGGTGGAAAAATAAAAAGAGTTTAGCTGAACATGTAATGTTCAGTTTTTTTATATTGGTAAAGTTTTTATGAAAAACATTGAATAAATGATTTGTATATGAAAGGAGGCATAAATCTTATGGTTGAGAAAAAAGCAATTAAAAATGTGAAGGTACTTAAATTACAAAGTCGTGAGATGGCTTTACGTGATGAGGAACTTCAAAGCAAACAAATGACAATTGATCCATTTGCACAAGTGTACGGTGATAAAGAACTAGTGAAGCCTCCATATGATATGCAAGTATTATTAAATTTGAGAGAAAGTAACCCTATTCACTCGGCATGTATTAGTGCAAAAGTAAATGATATTGCTGGTATGGGATTTGATTTTGCACCGCTAGATGAAGTGACAGAGGCAAATCAAGAACAATATAAAGAATTAAAGCGTTTTATGAGATATTGCAACAATGAAATGACAAGTAGCGAAATACTTAGGGCAGTTTGGGAGGATTATGAAACTGTAGGTTGGGGAATTATAGAGGTTGTTCGTAATTTGAAAGGGGAACCAGCGCAGATTCACCATATTCCAGCACATACGGTACGTGCGCATAAAGATAAGATTCGATTTGCACAGATTGTAAATAACGAGGAGAGATGGTTTAAGAGATTTAGTTATCCATCTGATTTTAGGTTAGTAGATGGAGAAATGATTAGTGATAGCTTAGATGAAAACTCGTTATTAGACACTGAAGAAAAAGCTGGTGAAGTTATTGTAATTCGTAAATTTGGTTCTAGATCATCATACTATGGTATTCCGGATTATGTGAGTTCCATTGGTTCCATTGTAGGATCACAAGCTGTAAGAGATTACAATATTAATTATTTTACTGGTAAAACAATTCCAGATGCTGTTTTGTTTGTTGAGGGTGTTGATGAAATAGATGATTCAGTTGAAAGAGAATTAAAAACATTTTTCTCTGTCGAAACCAAAGGAGAACATCATAAGTTAGCAGTTGTTCCTGTCCCTGAAGGGGCAAAAGCTCGCTTAGAGAAATTAGGGCCTGATGTCAAAGAAGCGAGCTTTCGTTTATATCGCCAAGATAATGCTATGGAAATTTGTGTAGCTCATCGAGTGCCACCATATAGAATTGGTTGGGCTATGACAGGATCACTTGGACAGACGACAGCAAAAGAAATGAATGAAATGTATAAAAGATCAATTATTGAACCAGGTCAACAAATTTTAGAACATCGATTAAATACACAATTATTTAAAGAGTTTACAGAAACGTTGGGGGAATTGGACTGGCAGTTTCAATTAAATGAAATTGATACAGATGATCGAGCAAGTGATATGCAATATGCAATAGATGGATACGAAAAGAGTATATTAACAAGAAATGAATGCCGAAAAGTTATTGGATACGAACCAGTTCTAGAAGGAGATAAATTTTTAAATGAAGATTCAAATTCGATTTAGTAGTCTTGCTAGAAAGTAGGAATATATTATGCCAAATGAATTGAAAAATGTAGAAATTAGTTATGTTTCATTAGTAACAAAGGGGGCTAATGGTAGGCCATTTGCAATTATGAAGGGTATGAACATGAATAGCTCTAATGTTTTGAAAAATGTTCCTATTTTAAAGAGGGAAGATGAAAAACAGCTTGTAACAGGGGTTGTTTATGAACCAAATATAGAAGATGCACATGGTGATATCATGACGGCCGAAGAAATTGAAAGAGCGGCTTATAATTTTTTAGAGAAATATAGATACATAGATAAAAACCATGACGAGTTGGCAGGAAAAGGAACAGTAGTAGAAAGCTGGATTTCTAAAAATAATACGGTTGTTGGGAAACAGAATATTAAAAAAGGAACATGGCTTATGACTGTTCGAGTAGACGATAGTGAAACATGGAAAGAGATCAAAAAAGGGAAAATCACAGGCTTTTCGATGGGAGGGGTTGGAGAAAGAATGGAGATGCCACAAATGGATGAGTTTACACAAGATGAGAAAGGTGTAATTCGTAAGATGTTTAGTTTTTTTAAGTCACATTATGACGAGGAACAAACTCAGGAGATGGATAATCAGTCATTAAATAATAAACAAAACTCTAAGATGCAAAAGGTATTTAATTTGTTTGAAGATGTATTTTATGTTGGGATTTGGGAGGGAAATGTAGATATTAAGCGGATGGATTCCACCTTAGATGAAATGAAGGACATTTTAAATACAATGAAGGGTGGTGATACAGATTTCTCGCCGGAAGATATTACAATTAACTCCATGAATAAAGCAGGCACAATCTTATATAAGAAAAATGATGAAAAATTTGATGAAATGATTTCTTTGATGAACCAAATTAAAGAAAATAAGTTACAAAAAAACGCAGATCAAAATTCAGATGAAATTGCAGACATTGTAAAGAGAGAAATGGGTCCTTTTCTCGAGAGGTTACAGGAGTTGGAAGAACAGTTAAATAAAGAACTTGAATTAACTCATGATACTAATGAATTAGAAAATGACAGAGAATCTAAAAAGACAAGTGAATTTATTCAGAAGGTAATAGATCCCATTTCAAAGAGACTTGAAGTAATTGAGCGATCAGCACAAGTTCGTAAAAGTCTTGGTGCTGATGCCAAACCAACAAACGAGATGAGAAAACCAGTAAATAAATGGGTAGGATTAGATCTATAAAGATAAGGAGAAATGAATCTATGAATAATAAAGAATTATTAGCACGTATTGAACGAATTGAAAAGAGTACAATGACAACAGGAGGAATGAAAGCGGGGCTATTATATCCGGAACAAAGTAAAGAATTTTTCCGAATGGTATTTGATGCAACTCCATTTTCTCAATTGCATCGCAAAGAGATTCGTAAAGCGAAAAAAGGTGAATTAGATAAAATTGCAATCGGTGGTCGAATTTTGCGTAGGAAAGTGGAAAATAGTGATGATGGCTATCGAGCAGGTGTAGAAACGTCGAAAGTTGAATATGATACAGTTTCTATTCGTTTACCATGGGAGATAACGGAGGAGCTACTTCGAGAAAATATCGAAGGTGAAGGATATGAAGATACTGTTATGACATTAATGTCAACTCAGTTAGGTATTGACCTTGAAGACCTGCATTGGAATGGGGATGTAACTTCAGAGGATCCATTTCTACAAATTAATGATGGCTGGTTAAAACAAATTAAACAATCAAGTAAATCTCATATTGTGGATCATTTTAAATTAGTGACGGGAACGGGAGATGCTGAAGCTAGCGCTGGGTTTAGTAAAGACTCGATCTTTAATTTATCTAAGGCGATGCCTAATAAATATAAAAATGAAGGTTTAAAGTGGATTATGTCACCTGCTCGTAGAGAGAAGTGGATTGAATATTTAACAACTCGTTCAACTGGCTTAGGCGATGCTGCGTTATTAGGTACAGGGGATCAAGTTAATAAGCCGTTGGGGTATGAGATTGTCACAGTCCCTTCTATTCAAGATGATGTAATTATTTTTGCAGATCCTAAAAACTTTATTGCGGTAAATACGTATGACACGCGAGTTCGTAAGACTGTAGAAGGAAAATCTGCTGTTATGGAAGATAAGCGATTCTATGTTATTCATTTGGATGATGATGCAGTTATTCAAGAAATGGACGCAGTAGCAATTCTTACTAATATTCCTGATAAATTTGGAAATTAAGTAAGGTAATTTGCATATGAAGATTATAGAATTGAAATTAGGCGGTACATATACTGCATATGGCTATACTTTTTTTAACGGAGTGAAGGAAAAGGTTGCAAATGAGAAAGCAAACTATTTACTGAGTACAGGACATTTTAAGTTAATAGATAGTATAGAGGTTAAAAAGAAAGAGAAGTAAAAGAGGTGGAAGGATGGAAATTACTGTACAGGACATAAAGAACAGGGTGAATGTTCAACGAATGCCCGATACGGTAATCCAGGAGCTCATTAGTCAATATGAATTGATTACTAAAAACTATTTGAGAAGTAAGCCAAGTAACCCAATGAAAGAGAAAGTTAGAACAAGTAAATTGGCTTGGCTTTCTTTTCGAGCAGAAAATTTGATCAAGGTAATCCATATTGGTTCTGGAGAAGAAGTTACCAGTTCAGTTTTTTCTGATGGTTGCACTGTATATGGTTTAAGTGAGAATCAATTATATGAGTTTGAGTATACAATACAAGATTATGATGGGCTTTTGACTTTAATGAAAAAATGCATCATCGATATGACGTGTTATGCGGTAATTCGAACAAATCTACAATATGAAAATATGAAAAAATCAGCAAATATCGGAGATTATTCATATGAAATAAATATTGAATCGCTAGATGAGGAAACTGTTAATAAAAAGATTTTAAAAGTATTAAAAAAATACCGAAGTAGAAACCCTTTAATAGCATTATGAATGAAAGAATAGGCTGTGAACATTAAATATGGAAGAATTATATATACATGAAGTAACTGTGAAAAGGAATCAAAAGGTAAAACAGCCGGCAGGAAATTTTAAAGAAGAGCCTGTCATTATTTATGAAAGAATGAAGTGTCGTGTAACAACACACACAGCGGTAGATAATGAAAGGTTAAAAAGAAATAAACAAAATTTTGAGCCGAATTTTAAAATTTATACTTCTGCAGAACATAACATCCATACAAATGATGTAATCTATTTTCATGATTATGTATTTGAGGTAAGAGGAGAACCAAGAAATCCATCATTTTTAAATCACCATATTGAATTGTATTGTGAGTTGTTGGAATAAAATGACGAATACATCGGAATTCATGGTTACACGTAATGTAGAACAAGTTAAAGAACAACTTAATAAAATAATGGTAGAAAGAATTATAAGTGCTTGCAATCAACTGCAACGAGAAATGAAACAAACAGTATCAGGTAATCACAATGGTGTGAAGTATAAAATTCCACGATCAAGTCGCACATATATTGCTTCAAAACCAGGAGAGACATTTGCTTCTAGAACGGGAGAATTACAAGATTCTATTAAATATGGCTTACATATTACAGATAACGAAGTAGTGGGAACGATTGGAAGTCAATTAAAAAGAGCGGTGTATGTCGAAAATGGTACAAGTACTGTAGAAGCCCGGCCTTTTTTCTTAAAAACGTTTGAAAAAGAGCGTGGGGAATTAAAAAGGACATTGGGAGGAGAACAATGACGACAAAAGCGATTGCAACAATTAGAAATATTATTGAGAAAGATACAATTGTGCAAAGTAATCTATCGAAATATGAAGGAGAGCCCGCTCTAACATTTCAAACTGCACAAAATGATATGAAAATGCCTTATGTGGTAATGAGAATTGAATCTAATAATCCGGATGATATAGAGGTAATTGATCGTATGATCCTCACTTTTGATATATATTGTGGCCAAGGTGATTATGAAAAAGCGGATGTAATTTCAAGGCGAATAGAACATTTGTTAGACAGAGAAGCGGGATTGTTAAGAGATTCTGGTATTATTACGATTCATCGAGCAGGCAGTATTACAGTTCCAGATGAAGATCCATCAATTATTCATATTAGTATTAAGTTTCTTGTACGGGTAGGAAGAATGGAATTATATTAAGGAGGGAAAAAAATGAGTTGGAAGCTTATTAATGGTGTACGTGAGGGTACAACTGATAATTTTGTTATTGGACCGGGTGTAATGTATAAAGGTTTTAAAAGTGTAAAAGACCTAGGTGAGATGTTAGGAGCTACTACAGGTGGCTGTAAAGTGGGGTTTACTAGAGAATACTATGATGCTGATATTGATGGTGTTTTAGGAAAACTAGTTCGTGGAAAATGGCTATTAAAAGATGAACCACATATGGAGGTTACACTTGTAGAGTTTACGAAAGAAAATTTAGAGTTAGCTCTACCAGGCGTAGATGTAGATAGTACGACTGATAACGATTATAACATTGTAAAACCAACCAATGAAATTAAAGACACAAGTTATAGTGATATTGCAATAGTAGGAGTAGTTTCAGGAAGTGATATTCCGGTTATTTTTGTTATCCGAAATGCAATGGTAGTTTCTTCTGTAGAAATTGATTTAAAAGATGGTAAAGGGACTGTAGGACTTAAATGCAAATTTATTGGTCATTATAGCGAAAGTTCGCCTAATACACCCCCTTATGAAATTTATTTACCAAAGAAAAAAGCACCTAAATTACCTACAACAAGTAAATAAGTTGTAGGTTTTATTTTTAGGTTATAAAAGGAGATAGTGAATATGACAACAATGCTAGAAAAAATGATGCATAATGGTACAGAAATTACAATTTCAGGTCAGAAGATGAAGATGAGACGTTTAAATGTAAAAGATGTTTGGCGTTTTACTAAGATTATTTCTAAAGTTGGTCGTCATGCAATGACTGATTTTATGGAGTTTGGGAAAGAAAAGAATGAAATCGATGAAAAAATCCAATTGGCCCAAATGAATGAAGAGCAACAAGAACAGTTAAATGAAATTGAAAAACAAAAAAAAGAAAAGGGTTTAGAGTTTGTCTTTCAATTATTGTCTATGATTCCGGAATGTGAAGATGAGTTTTCGGAATTTTTCTCTAGTCTATTACAGATTAAGCGTGAAGAATTCGATCAGTTACCACCAGAAGCCATGGTAGCAGTTATTGAAGGATTATTAGAAAGTGAAGATTTAATGTCTTTTTTCAATCAGGTCAAGGGTCTAATCAAATCTCAAAGTCTCAAATGGAACAAAAAAGAAATGTAGAAAAGGATTCTAATAAATACATAGAAGAAACAGAGCAAAATATGCTAAGGGCTTTTGATAAAGTCCAAAAACGGTATGGATGGACAGATGATTATGTCTTATCCATACCGTATTCTCGTTTAATGGACTTATTTTCTTTTATTAGTCAGGAAGAGCAGCAAGAAGAATTAAATGAATGGAAAAAGATGGCCTTTATCGGATTTCAAACAAGGCAATTAGAAGAAGGAACAACTTTTCATGACTATTTGCAAGCTTTTGGACTTACGGATTCTACGTCAGATGGGGAAGAAAATGAGACTATGGAAGTTTGGTCCAAAGAGGAATGTATCGACCATGCAAATAAGCTGATTGCAGAGTTTCAGTTTGAAGACGATCAGGAATAAAAAACTTCCTAGTTAGAAAGGGGGGAGTGAATGTTTACAGAAGTATTCCAGTTGTTTGGTACAATTGGAATTAAAGCAGATGAAGCTTATAAGGATTTAGCAAAGTTTGAGGAAAGTTTACAAAAGGCTTCTAAGAACATACAAGAAAAATTTCAAAAACCAGCAGAAGTACTTAATCAAATAAATGGCCAAATTCAAAAATTTGGTAACGGAGCGACCAATGTTTTTGGGAAGATTGGTAACAAAGCGGATCAGGCATATAAAGGTGTAGAAAAGTTTGAAGAGAGAGTGCAAAAAGCCTCTAATACAATGCAAGAAAAAATCCAAAAATCAGCAGATTCTCTTGGGAATATTAGCAAGCAAATGCAAACGTTTGGTGACACTATTTCAAATAAAGTCACAAAACCGATAGAACAAGTCAATAGCAAAGCTTTACAATTTGCTAACGATTTGGAAGGTTCTCAAAAAAAACTACAGGATATGCTTGGGTTAACTGAAAAAGATGCAAAGAGTTTGGCTGGAACTATTCAACCTATCGCTCAACAAGTCGTGAAGATTTCCAATATAGTAATACCATCGTTGAAGCAAACGGTTGAGTTAATCAAATCTGTTTCTAGTCTTATATCCAAGGCGAGTGAAATCATTGGTGGCCTTGTAAATATAGTTAAAACATTAATGCAAATACCGGGTGCAATTACGGCGATTATTAAAGATGCCTTAAAACTTATAAAAGTTTTTAGTGAGTTTGCACAAATATTGACTGGTCTTGGAAAATCAATGTTTTCATTAGTATTAAGCCCATGGGGCATTGCAATAATTGCAATGGTTGCTTTAGTATATGTGCTGTATAAAAATTGGGATTCAATTGTGAAATATACAAAGCAGGCAGTACAATGGGTCAGTGATATTTGTTCTAAAGGCTGGGATGCTATCGTTAAAGTCGCGAAGTCAGTATGGGATAGCTTGTCAAAGTTTTTCTCAAGTTTTTGGGAAGGAACAAAAAAAGTATTCCAATCTGCGGTATCGTTTATAGATAAAATACTTAGCGGGGCATGGAAAATAATTACTACTGTCATTACAATGTATATCAACATATGGAAAAAGACATTTGAAATTGGTTGGAATTTAATAAAAACGATATTTAATACAGTGCTAAACGTAATAAAAGGTGTTGTTAAGTTTGCTTTAGAATTTATTAAAAGCTATATTTCTACTGCTATTAAAACATGGCAAAATATTTTTAAAACTGGCTGGGATATCATAAAAATAGTTTTTACAACGGTGCTAAACTTTTTGAAATCATTTATAAGTGGTGCATTTCAAGCAATTCGCAGCATAATTACGACTGTGATGAATGGGATAAAAACCGTCATTTCTACAGCGTGGAATGGAATAAAGGTAATTTTTACGACTGTATTAAACTTCTTAAAATCAGTTGTAAGTAGTGTGTTTCAAACAATTCATAGCATAATTACGACTGTAATGAATGGAATAAAAACGGTTGTTTCTACGATTTGGAATGTAATTAAAACAATTTTTATAACTGTATTAGAGTCCATAAAGAATTTTGTGGTTACAGCATTTCATTTTATTAAAAACACAATTACGACTGTAATGGATATCGTAAAGTCTATTATTGTAACCGCATGGAATTTTATTAAAGAAACAATAATAGTTGCTGTTCGGACATTTGTTAACTTTGTGGTGGATAACTTTAATAAGATAAAAAACACAATATTTAGTGTTGTTGGTGCTATTAAAGATTTCATAGTAAGTAACTTTGCAGCAATTAAAAAAGCTATCGTCGGAGCGTTTGACGGTATTGTTGATACAGTAAAGGATGTATTCGGTAAAGTTGGTTCTATAGTTAAGGGGATAGCAAACGACGCTGTAAGCTGGGGGAAAGATATTATTGCTGGTATTGGTAAAGGTATGACATCTATGGCTGGCTGGGTTGTTGATAAAGCTAAAGGCGTTGTAGACGGAATACCAAAAGCGGTTAAAAGTTTCTTTGGTATAAAATCTCCTTCTCGTCTAATGATGGAGTACGGCGGATATATTACAGAAGGTCTTGGTGTAGGGATGGAAAAAATGATCCCGGCTGTGGACAAGGCTTCTGGATTGTTAAATAAAGCGGTAGTTCCACCGAAACCGATGCAACTAGTAACGGATGTATCTACCCGAATTGGACAAATGGGGGCACATTCTGCTGATATGATTGGAAAAGCTGCACATCCATTTGCGGGGCACTCTTCTGTTGAAAAGAAAACAGATAAAGGTGTTACAATTCAAAATGCTACATTCAAGGTTGCTGTTGAAAAATTGCAAACCGCAGAGGATTTTGTGAAAATGAGAAAATTACTACAAAACGTAGTTGCTGACGATCTAATGGGAATGGCGGTGCGGAATGTATGAGTATATTAAAAACATTGCATAGAAGAGCTGGTTCATATCATCTCTTATGGGATGCTACAGAATTAAAAAGTACAATTAAATATACTATTAATTTTTCATGGCCTGGGACATATAACTTTTCTTTTATGTCCCAAGTTCCTATTGGTTCTGATGGTATGTTACCAGATAAATACTTTATTGTTCGGGTAAATGGTATTGAAAAATTTAGAGCAAGAGGTGCTTATGCCTGGGAAGCAAGAGAAATTTTTGTTGGCGCAGGGCCACAAACAATTGAATTTACAACAAGCGGTTACGGTTCTTCTGACATAGCCTATTTGCGTGATGTTTATTATCATGCATATGGACCTATACCTACAATTGCAATGATTGAACAAACGAAAATGCCTAAATCCTTAAACGGATTAAAAAATTACAATGTTATGCATGGATATCCTCGTTACCAAAGTACTGGTAATAAAGGATGTGAAGTAGAATTTACTGCTTTATTCAATGATATCAGTCATTGGCGTGAGTTCATGAGTGAAATATATCGCCCTCATATTATTACAGGTGATTACGGTACCTATGGTGGTATTATTCCGCCTAATGAAGTTGATGCAATACGTAAAGGAACGCTAGTAATAGCAAAGTGTAAATTAATATCTATGTCACAAGCAGGTATTGGAGTTGATGGAATGTGAGAGAAGGATCTATTTCTTTAATCAGAATGTTGGGGAGCTATTTCCAAGTGGGGAATAATGCTCCTAATTTAATTGTTTATATGAAAAAAAGAGAATCTTCTTCTTATGTACAAATACAACATCGTGTAATGAGCCTGGAAGTGCAGGAGAACGCAGATCAGTTCGCAAGTACATTTTCTATTACCTTTGCTAATGAATATGGGCAAATGGCACCTGATAACTGGTATGGTAAGTTTTCTTCCATTCAAGAATGGTTTTACAACAGTGAAGTAACAAACACAAACCAACTATATCCGCAGACTGAGTTTAAGGTTTCTATCGGTTATGGTGAAGAAGCTTTACCGTATATACATGGTTTTGTATCTGACGTAAAGGTGAATGCCGAAAGCGGCACAATATCAGTTACCTGCACAACATCTTATAAAAAGGTTCTACAAAAATCAGTAATTCCAACGCCGGGATCAGATGAAATTGTTGCACCTACCGGTAATGTGTATGATGTAGTGAAATTCTTCCTTGAAAAAGCAGGAGTTACATTACACGGAAGTAGGGTAAACATTCCCGGTACAAATCAAAGCTGGGTTATTGAAGGAGCAACAGGAAAGAGATTTCAAAAATGGGATGAGATTGTTCGCGATATCATAGATACAACATTCCATTATATTAAACACGAACCAGACGGAAGTTGTACATTTATGAAAATGCCAGACTATGCAATTAATGAGCCTGCAAAGTTTAGTTTTAGAGAAGGCGAAAACCTTATCTCTTTAGATATGCAGCTAACTGACCAGGATATAAGTAATAGCATTGTTGTTAAATGTGGAGATTATGCAAACGGATTTCTTAATTCGTTTCTATTAAAAAATGTATCGCAGGGTGATTTACGAGAGGAAATGATAGAAGTTCCCTGGGCGACAACGTTTTTTGCAAGACGAGCGGTTGCTGCAGCTTATCATTTAAAAGCAATCCAGAAGTTCAGAACATTAACTGTAGCGGTCATTGGAGATCCTAGGATTCAATTATTCGATGTGGTTTCTGTTTACAATAGAGATTCTGGGCAACAATGGAACTACTTTGTTAAAGGAATTAATACCATGATATCTGCTGATGATGGATTCTATCAAACTTTAGATTTATCTGTTAACTATGGGTATGAACCAGCTCCATATACAGATATAACTGGTATTACAGTAAATGTAGATACATTACGTTTAAAACTTTGGGATTGGGATGTAGAGGATGGCGATTTATTAAATATTTACTGTAATGATAAATTAATCGAAGAAAATTATTTCATCCGAAACAATCCGACGTATGTTGATATTCCGCTTGAATATGGCGTGAATATTATCGTATTTGAAGCAGTGCGAAACCCTAAAGGAATTCTTACAGGACGTTTGCAAGTACTAGATAAGCAAAATAATATCTTGTTTGATTATGGTTCCTTACCGGATTTATCATTTCCTCGGGTAAATCAAAACAAAGATCACTATTATATCCAACGACCAGCAAAAACTTGGTCTGTTACGAGGGTAAATTAGGGGTGATTCAATGATAATGCAAAAAAACTTATATGATCCTATTATGTATTTAATGAAAGGGTTAATTGATAGGGAATTTTACAGCGGTGGAAAACCAATACCTGGTAATGATCCAAATGACGTATTTAAAGAAGGCATGACCGAAGGATATACGCTTATTCGTGATGGTGCTCGTTTATCTGCAGTCGATGGAGATAAATATTTACACTATGATTTAGCTTTTAATGCACACAGCATGCTAGAAAAGGTTCTTGTCTCTCATAAAGTAACAGGAAAAGAAATGGAGATACAATTAATATACAATGCACAAAAGCAATTAGAGCGTGTGCAGCCGAGACTTCTTAATAAAGGTAACGGTATACTATCTGATTTAACAATTCCCGATGTGTCGTAATGATGCACGGGAATTTTTTAATATAAGAAAAAGGGTGATTGCTCTTGTTTGAAACAACCTATTTAGCCGGTGGTCGATTAGATCCACCTTTTCATCCAACAAAAACAGAACCATTCGTACCTGGATTCATTATGGATTCCACATCATATAAAACGGATGAAGTGAAATATATATTACCCGCAGACATGGAGATTTACGCAATTAGTGTTAGTTCTTCCATTTACGAATTAGATGATAAATGGGATTTAATCGTGAATGGACAAACTGTTTGCCAAGATATTTATACAAAGCGTCTTCCAGAAGGGATGCACTTTATGGTTTATAAAGCGGTTAAAACAGGAGACACGATTGTATTCCGATTCCATAACCAAGGAATTCTTGCTAAAACTGTTTGGTTTGAATTGCACTTTTTAAGATAAGGAGGCGTACTTATGAGTTTTGCAATTAATTATATGGCAGGTGGAAGATTCGATGCGCCTTACTTCCCTACAAAAACAGAGCCATTCATACAAGGGCGTAGGGTTGGTATTCATGATGAAATTCATATAGATAAGTTTTCATTGGCATTCGAAACAGAAATGATTGCTTTTTCTGTTGCTGCTTCACATTACAGTGATTCGGACTACTGGAATTTATTTGTTAATGGCCAACAAGTGTTTAAAGACATTTATGTAAAAGATGTGCCGGAGGGGTTTAATTTCTCTATTGTAAAACCTATACCTGCTAATGCCGAGCTAAAGTTCGAATATCACAATGCATCTGCAGAGAAAAAAGTTGTGTGGCTTAATTATCAACTATTAAAAGATTAGGAGTGTGAAATAAATGGCATACGTTGAGAAAATCGTTACAGAAGCAGAATTTCAAGATTCACTCATAAATTTAATGACTGAAAACGGTTGGAAGAAAGTCAAAATCTTTTATAAATACATTTATAAAGAAAAAGAGCAACCAATTTCAGGTAAAACTACTAAATTGTATAAATATTGGTGTGCAAAACACGTTATTTTGCAAAATTCCGATGGTGGTATGTACGGAATCGTGCAGACCTCGGCTTGGGAAACTAAAACAAAATTAGATATTGATTTGTCTACAGAGAAAGGTGAAACAGAATTTCGATCTTACGTAGAAAATAATCCAAGGTATAAAGATCGTTCTTGTATTTATCTATACATGATAGAACAAATTCCAAATTATCAAGACAACAGTTTAATCCCTATGGGCGCTCAGGACGGATCTGAATTCCAATCCATAATTGATGTTGAATTATCCGATGTTAAAGAAATAAAAACTCCAAGCAAAAATCCGAGTACAGGTGAAATTTATTACAATTACTCTTATGAATACACTGATGCTCCACAACTCATGATGTCACCTTGGGTAAAGTGTTCTTTTAGAAATCCTAAACTAACAAATATAGATGCCGATTCGAATTGGTGGCCAGATTCAATGGTTCGTATTACAGGACAAGTAGATAAATCTCGTGTCGTACTTTTGATACAAGCAGACAAAACACCTGCATTTGATAATAACTCTGTTCCTGTTATTCCTGTTTATATGGGGAAATTAGAAAGTTATGCAGCTGATGACACAATCGCTGATGCTCTATGGGCGGGAACAGCTTATGACGAAGGGCCAGAAGCGAACTCGCATAAATATGACTTTGAAAGTAAAACTCCATTTAGGGATGTTAAAAAATATATGCCGAGAACAAAATCGTATCCTAAAAGCCCAGGTAATGGTATAGATAACATCATAATTAAGCGATCACGTTTTGGAGCAAGATATCAAGCACATTATCTAGCTTGGAATGTACCACCTAACATGATGCCACCAGATAGAAAAAGTACAACAGGTGGCCAGTATCCGAACGCGTGGCAGAATCATGAAAATGATGAATACAAATATCAATTTAACCCTTCTGTTTACAGCAATAAAGTCCATACGTCACGAGCGTATATTGTTCATCCAGAAGAAGGTGTTCGTGGTTATATGCCTTATATCGTTCTACTATCTCCTTTAGGTTTATTAAATGGGGATAAATTGAAAGTAAGACAAAATACTTGTCCAGATACTCATGACATTTATCGTTTCTTTACGGTCGATGCAATTTCACCAATTACAAAGTTACCTGCTACTGCTTATAGACCAGCTGGTTTAGGAATCTATGAAAAAACAAGATAAAGGCGGATGAATATATATGTGGTTTGATAAAATATCGTATTTACAAACATTACCGATTGAATTGGAAAAAATATTTACTACTAATGGATGGGATAGAAAGCTATTTTTCCGTATTCGTAGTGGGATTAGTAAATTTATTGATGTTCGTTTATTTGAAGCAGCTGGTAGTGATGGGGAACGTAGAAAATTAGGAGTAGCTACTGCGTATGATACAAATGTAACTGATTTTACCGATAATCGATACATTACAGCTGATTCTCCCTTAGGAAAATTAGGTGTAGGAGATGGGACAAAGAAAGCATTTCAAATGCCTGTATTTCCAGTAACGGAAAGCTCTCTTATTATTTATATAAATAGTATCGTGAAAGATAAAAAAAGTTACACAATAAATGCACATACTGGGGAAATTAAGTTTACTGATGCACCAGCGAAAAACGATAAAATTACATATGAATGTAGACTTGCTAGTGATGCTTACGAACCTTCTAACGACATGATTTTCTTCACTTATAGTAAGTATTTTATTGAAAAAGAATTAAAATTATCGGATCAATCAAGTAATTTAGGGAATGGGAATGGAACCAAAACGGAGTTTCAATATCCGTTCCCTAATTTTGATGAGTCTCGTACCATTTTTTATAAAAATGATGTGATTATTCCACCAGAAGAATACACATACACAGAAACAAAAGTTGTGTTTAAAAAGGCACCCGCAAGTACAGAAAATATTAAAATGGCTGGATTCTATACAGTTGAACCTAAAGCAGATGGAACAATAGATACACTAACGGCAAAAACATCATTTGATACAGAGGATATGTTAAGCATTATGGGTGAAGTATATTCAGCGCTTAATTTCGCAAATCCTTCACCCTATACACCAATTAGCTTTACACCCGAACGACGCTTTACAAGAGATTGGAAGCGAGATTCAGTGGTTTATCTGTACGGCAATGCCAATAGAGATCGTATAGCAATGTTTATGCGTGTAGATCCAACACCTGCTCCCGTTCGTGCTTTATTCGTCCCTGTTTATATCGGCCGAATGTATACATTTGAAAATGCTCCGCGAAGAAATATGATAATCGCAGCAGGTTGTCGTACAGGTGACCAATTTGTATATTCTGCAAATAAAAAGGTCGGAAATACAACGATAGATTACGGAGAAAGTACAAGTAACGGTAATGAAACGGTACAATTAGCACAATCTTATACAGGCTCTATGTACCAACATCATTATCTTTCTTTCATTACTCATAATATGGATGTTGATAATGGTCAGGGGCGCTTTAATCCGTCTGTGTATAGTGGTAAATATCATCTATCTCAAGTGTATATTGTTCATCCTAATGATGGGTATGTAGGTAAATTAGATGATGTCTATGCTGTTCATCCGAAAAACATACAGCAAGCTGATGAATTAGAAATTGAAAAAACAGTTTCTAATGAAGTGTTAGGAAAAGGTGACGGGGCGCGTAAAGTGTTCCACTTAGAACATAAACCTAAAGGTGATACCTTAAAGTTACTACGATCTTGTATAGAGGTACCAAAGGAAGAATATGTGTACAATTCCGATGATAAAACCATTACATTTAATGAACCACCGGTAAATGACGCTGAAATTATCGCTTATTATGAAATGGCGCAATTATACCGCTATACATTACCGACCACACCTGTTTCGCCTATGACGCAAGCAAAAGCAACGCCTTTCAATCCAATTGGCTTAGCGATCTACAAAGAAGATATCTAAAAATAAGGGGGTAGCAGAAGAATGAGTGAAAAAGTTTATTCTATTGCTTCCCCTTCTATATGTACCAAAGAAAAAAGTCATGTTGTCATCGTTGGCTCTGGACCCAATAGAAATGAGAGAACCTACTCTTTTTCTATTACTCCAGCAAACACAGAAAATAAGAATGATGTTTATTATCCAATTTGCATCGCTCCATACGCAAGGCACAAGGCGGTTAGGGAAGATAATGCAGCAGTTACTGGTACGAAAGTACGAGCTAAGGGAATCTTATCCAGAGTCATTGAAGAAGCACTAAGACAAAATGAAATGGATGCTTCTATTTCTGACTCAACTGATTTCAAATTAAATCGAATTATTGATGTGGCCAATTTAGAAACCCAGCAGTCTCAACGTATTGATAGTATGCCAATGCAATTTATTTGTGCGGATGAATACATACAACATGAACGAATTTTCGATATAGACCATATCGAAGGGGTAGAGAGCGAAAGACCAAATGAAAGAAACGACGCAGTTGTGCATCATGCAAATGAATCACAACTTATAACCAAAGAATACGATGCAGCTCAAATCATAGAGCAGGATATATTGAAAAATAAATTACGTGAGTTCGTAGCGGCTGGTATTAATGAATTACCAGAATGGGTAAAGGTCGCTCGTGTGCTATATGGCGAAGAATTTTATGGAGATATAAGTTCAATTGTAACTAGGGAAATGCACGGAGAATATAACGAGTGTGCTGTATCAAATATCGTTTCTTCAACCATTGATGCATTAATTAACACAGAAGATTGTGGTGAAACAAAACGAAAAGAAATAGAAACTCGTTTCCCAGATGATTACGCAACATTTACAACAGAAAATGAATTACAAGCTTCTTTAGAAGAATTTGATTTATTCGATGGAATGGGAACTCCTGTTTATCTTCCAGATTACGACTTGTTCGCTAGAATTCAAAGGGAATTAGCAACGAACATTGAAAAACAGCATGATTTTGAACGTAAGACAATAATAGAAAATGCAGATTTACTTCCAAGTGAAGATTTAACAACTGCAAAAAGAGAGCCTGTTATAGATGCTACGCATATAAACTTTGACTCTTCTATTCGGATGAATGAGCTTTTTACACATTCAATTACAGTAGGAAATTCTAATAAACAAGTGGATGTATATACAATAGAAAACATCGAAACTAGTGAATTTGAAAGAATAGATGATCGGAATGCCAATATCGTACAAACTCATCATTTTGAACGCATTGTAAGAGAACATGTTTCTGTTAAGCTCAATACACAAGAATTTGTAAAGAAAGAAAATGTGTTTGTCACAGCGTTTACAAGTTCACAAGAAAGTGAAATCACTTCTCGTGTGTTATCTGTTGAGGAAGTATCTGTAACTTCAAATGCAATCAAAATACAGAATACATTTGAAACACAAAAAATCATCACCAATGAATTTGAACGATTAAACGAATTAACTGCCAACACTATTAATGTAGACGATTCACAGCGTTTATTAAAAGAAATACAAAGCTCGTCATCAGATGTAGCATTTGCAGATGTCTCACATGAATTACAAGCGAATGTAATTAAACTAGAGTGTGCAGATAAAGAAGATGCAGGAGTGCTTGTACTTATATCTGAAAGTTCTTCATCCGAAATAAAAGCACGAGAAATGATTACCAATGTAGATTATAGTGCTGTGGCTAATAAAATAACAAACGAATTACAGGCTTCTATAGAAGAATTTGATTTATTTGAAGGTATGGGGATCCCTGTATATCTTCCGGAATTCGATTTATTTGGTCGTATCCGAAAAGAACTAGAAACACGAATTACACTTTTCGAAGATACTTCTAAAACATTACAAATAATGCAAATGCAAATACAACAAACAATTGAATCTGAAAAAGCAATGAAAGAACATACAACTGCAGTTATTAAAGAAGTAGCTTCTGACATCGTTCCAGTTATCTTAGATGCTGAACATATATCATTAGACATTTCTTATAAACAAGCGATACAACAAGCCTTTATTACGGAGCAAGAGTCCTTTAACTTTATACGTGAATTTGAAGGCGGAATTATCTCTGACATAACACCAGCTGATAAGGAAGTTATAACAACAGATACAAATGTAATTGAAACTGTAGATGCAGCAAGGGAATCTGAACAATATGCAATCGGTAGTGAACAAGAATTATTAGAACGACAGGCTAGTGTAGAAGTTGTAGTTAATGAAGTAGGTATATTTGATAGGGAACATGAATTAGGGAGCGTTATAGAGGAATATGAACGATTTAAACGTACACCAGAACGAGAATCAGTTCTAGAGGATAATGAACTATTCAAAATGGAGAGAGTGCTAGATACAGTAAAACCAGATGAATTAATAGTTATCGAAAAGGAAAATGATGATCCGAAGTTATGGCTGCGTCATAGCCGTCAATCTTGGTGGACAAATTCAAACTGGAAGAAAACGAGATAAAGAGAGAGTGATAAAATGGCAAGACAATTAGGAAAAAACCTATTGCAACCAGAACCAGGGTGGACTCGTGAATATTGCTTTTTAGAAAATGCAAAACCAGGTATGTTTTTTTCAAATGTAGACCTAGATAATAAAATTACGGGTGATAAATGGCGTGCAGTAGGTGATACTAACAGATTAGAGCAGAATAGTGCCTGGTATGTTGGTGATACATTAGGTCGTTCATTTTATTTTAAATTTACAGGGACTTCAGTTCGTATTTTATTAAAAAATTTTACAACTCATGCATATAACATTACAGTCACTATAGATAATATAAGCTATGTTGGCTCGGTACCTGCTTATTCTAGCGAATATTCTCTTGTCGTATTTGAGAAACTAGATCTAATTAAAGGTGAACATAACGTTAAAGTAACCACAAATGGATATGCTTCTGGGGCACCTGGAACTGCTTATACGTTTATAACTGCTGTTGATTACGCGGATTTAAGCGCAAATGTCGGTGATGTACTTACACAACCGGAGCCAGGTTGGAGTCGTTTTGATGATAGAAATAGTGCTATTAGATATGAAGGGAATTGGCAAATTTATAATAACCAGTCTTCCGGTGACGGTTATCTGGGTAGTTACCATATAAAAAATAATGACAAAGATAAATTAGGTCATGTATTTTTCAACTTCACGGGTACCAAGTTACGAATCCTAGCATATAGAACAGATGGACTTTATTTTGATAACACCAAAATAGTAATTGACGGAGTTACTTACGACATACCTAGAGTTGATAAACCCTCATCTGTAAAGACTGTTGTTGTATTTGAAAAGACTGACCTTAGTCCAGGTATTCACTCTGTTGATATGTACGACTATTATTTAAACTTGGATGCTATAGACGTGGGTCAGGGTGAAAGTATTGTAGAAAAAGCTAAAGTAGGGGAAATATTAAAAGAACCCGAACCTGGTTGGCAGCGACATAAGTTTAATGAAAAATTAGACGATGGTACAGAAGCTATAAAATACTATCCGGAAGGTGCATGGATAGTGAGAGACTCTGGGGATTATACACATACAAAAAATCATGTTGGTTATTTAAGATTTAAATTCTATGGTAGTGCTATCAGAATTATATCAACGCACTTTAGCGACACTGCAACGAATACGAAAATAACCATAAATGGTAAAACAAGTTTCCATAATTTTAGAGGGAATGCAGATGGAGACCTACTATCTTTTGAACAAGTAAATCTCCCCTTAGGTATTCATACAGTAGAAATTGATGCCAATAATTCTGGGAAATCAAATTTATCTGCTATAGATTTAAAAGATGGTGAGTACCTTGTGCCTTTAATTAAAGTTGGAGAAGCTTTACTTCAACCAGAGCCAGGTTGGACCCGCTATGATGATACAAGTATCAATATTAAATATAGTGGTCCGTGGTCTTTTAGTTTAGCAGATACCGGTAGTTATAATAACTCCATACATTACACTGTAGAAAATGCTGGTGTTACATTTTCATTTTATGGAAAATTATTAAGGATTATTGGATTAGTAAGTACGGGTTATAAAAAAGCTAATATCATCATAGATGGTAAGATTTTAGATGAAATAAATTTCAATTCCGCAGTAACTGAAAGATCCATTCTTTTGTACGAGAAAAAAGACCTAACTGAAGGAAAACACACCGTTACAATATGGGGTGAATATATTAATTTAGATGCAATTGATATTAATGGAAGTGGATTTCTTATTCCTCCTGTTAAAGTAGGTGAAAGATTAAAAGAACCAGAACTTGGTTGGAAACGTTTTGATGATAGGGACCAAAGAATATTTTATGAAAACCCCGACGGAGGATCTTGGATACAAATATCAGTAGATCCTACTGATTACTATAACGGAACACTTACATATAAAGAACATGTAGGAATGCCACGTTTAAAAGTTAAGTTTAAATTTAAAGGAATCCAACTCAGAATTCTTGGTACAAGATTTACTACAAACCTTTCTAAATATGAGGAAGCTAAGATTCTAATAGACGGTGTTCAATATGTATATAACCAAAATGGAACATCCAATCAATTTTGTACATTACTATTTGAATCACCAGTCTTAAACCAGGATGTTCACACAGTAGAAATCACGACCGGTAAAGATCCATTTGATTTTGATTGTATAGATATATTGGGTGGGGACTTATTTTTACTTGCTAAAGTTGGCGATGTACTTACACAACCGGAACTAGGTTGGAAACGATTTGATGATACGGATAGCAATATTAAGTATGAAGGTAATTGGGTATTAGTAGACAATCAAACTAATTATCATAATTCTACGGCACGTTATAAAAATTCCATATATCCAAGCCCTGTTGACAATAGCGCTATATCTGCAACATTCAAGTTTAAGGGAACTAAACTTCGGATTATCGGTGTTTCTAACAAACTGTATGATAGTAATGCTCAAATAATTATTGATGGTAATCCAGAAACAATTAGCTTTTATGCTAATAGAGATGTTTCACCATATAGACTGCTATTATTTGATAAACAAGGATTGACAGATGAAATTCATACTGTCGAGTTAAAGGGTATATTCATGAACCTCGATGCTATTGATATTAATGATACCGGAGAGCTACTTCCGATAGAAACTAAAAAAG
>NZ_WIPE01000060.1:210246-212568 GCF_009760835.1 Bacillus sp. EE-W1
TGCTACAAATATAAAACTATCAATCCAGCAGTACATGGAGAAAATCGGCTATACCTGGGCCCTTATTTCATTAGATGGTAATAACTATTTGAATGAAATACAGGTTGATTCAGTAGCTGCACAAAGTACGCGTGATTTTTGGGTAAAGGTTGTAAAGGATACATATTCTCTAGCATTTGAACCAATTTATTTTAATGTTCATCTAAAACATAATTGAGGTAAATAAGATATAGATACAGTAACGAGATTAATGAAATTATAATTGACCCCAAAAACGGTTTTTATATAACAAAGATGTAGAATGTTTTCATTGGAATAAACACTGGGTCTAGCCGGAGAACTTTCTGTGAATTCTATCATAATAGAGAACTAAAAAGAGAATATGGATTGATTTTTTGTTGGTAGTAAAGAACGATTGAGTAGTTAGTATGCAGATATAGTTACCTCACCTGAAAGAGCGTTAGGCATAGAAAAAGGAGAATAAATAGAGGGTGTAGGGAAAATATAGGTTTGAAACTATGTGAAGTATTAGTTATTTGTTAACAAGCTTACATTAAAGAAAACTAGATAATATAGGGTGATAGAATGACAATTCAATTAGGAAATAGTTTACCGAAACCGGAATCTGGATGGAATCGTAAGTATTTCCAACTCGATAACGTTAACACTTTTTTTCAAGGTGTAAGAGATAAGGATAAATACCCAAATGCTACTTGGTTTATAGTAGGTGACAATAGTAATCCTTCTGCAGAAGGCTGTTGGATTGCAGCTACTGGACCCCGAAATACAAATGATGATATATTTTCATTTACATTTACCGGAACAGATTTCAGAATAATGCAAAAATATAGTTCAGGACAACGTTACAATATAAAAGTAAAAATAGATGGTGGGAATTGGATTAAAGGTTCGGTAATCTCTAATCCTCCATCAATGTTTAGAGTCTGTTTTGAGAAATTAGATTTACCTAAAGGCCCCCATAGAATAGAGGTAACTTATGATGGTTTCACTACTAGTTCAAATGATAAGGATCTTTATACGTTTTTAACTGCTGTTGATTACGCAGATTTAAGTGCTAAAGTCGGTGATGTATTAAAAGAACCGGAACCAGGTTGGAAGCGATTTGATGATATGGATAGTAATATTAAATATACAGGCACTTGGAATCATCTAGCAAACTCTAAGGGTTACTTTAACAATACAGTATCTTTTCATAATAGTGATCACGGTAACGAACCTGTCACCTGTGAGTTTGCATTTTCGGGAACTGGAATTCGAGTTATTTCAGAACACAATAATTACTCAAGTTATCGATATCCAATACAAATTACAATAGACGGTTCTTCTGAAACTTACACAATTTCTCCTAAATCTCCATTACAACAATGTTTAGCATATGAGAAATTAAATCTTTCAGCAGGTATTCATACAGTTGTAATTGAAGCTCAAGAAAATATTATAGATGCAATTGACGTATTCGGTGGAGAATTACAATCATCAGATCTATTTAATAAGTCAAAAGTATCCTTATACGAAAAAGAAAGCGGAAAAATATTTGTAGATGATTTCGATTCCGTAAATCCAAAATGGCTTATGTCACCATCAAGGGTATTTAACAATGCTGTGAAAAAAGGATTCCTACGTATGAATCATTCTGCAGATAAAGACGTTATGCTGTTAATTGATAAACCACAAAGTAACTTTGCAATTCAAGTTATTGTGGATTATGCTCCTACAATAGAGGGAGATGAAGGTGGCTTACTGATCTATCAAAATGAGAAGAATAAGGTTGAATTCCTTGAATCTTATGCTTCTAATAGTTCACAAAGCAATAAAGAGTGGCTGGCAATATGTAAAGAAGATCAATGGGACTTTTACACAAAGACAGATACATTCTTTGATTATGCGAATAAAGATTCATTATCAGCTGAACGAGTAGGTGTGGTTTTAAAAAGAGGAACTGAAGAAGGATTTGTGCCGCTAGACATAAATAAAATCATTATGACAACAAGTAATGTGCTACGTCTGCGCCAGCTATATGAAAATTATAAGATTGTATTAAAAGATACCGCAGATAATATTCTGTCTACTAACATTGTAGCTGCAGCTCATACAGGCATTGACATTCTACTTCCTTCTTTAGAATTTGAGGGAATCGTAGAAATATATGATGAAGAAAACGAACTGTTAGCAAAGAAACAATCTACCTTTTATGGTGGGGATATGTATTGTATGGGCTCATCCCTGCAAATCAAAATGAATAACGAAGAATTAAATACAACGAATCCAACAAATTTAGGTTACATGGTGAATAACGAGCGC
>NZ_WIPE01000060.1:212578-212686 GCF_009760835.1 Bacillus sp. EE-W1
GGTGGGGATATGTATTGTATGGGTTCATCCCTACAAATCAAAATGAATAGTGAAGAATTAAATACAACAGATCCAACGAATTTAGGTTACATGGTGAATAATGAGCGA
>NZ_WIPE01000060.1:212696-213076 GCF_009760835.1 Bacillus sp. EE-W1
AAGAGTGGATGGCAATTTGTAAGGAAGATCAATGGGACTTCTACACAAAGACAAATACATTTTTTGATTATATGGATAATGATTCATTAGATGCAAAAAGAATTGGTGTTGTTCTAAAAAGAGGAGATGCCGAGGGATTTGTACCGCTAGACATCAATAAAATTATTATGACAACGAGTAATATGTTACGTCTGCGGCAACTATATGAAAATTATAAGGTTGTATTAAAAGATACTGCAGATAATACCCTGTCTACTAACATTGTAGCTACAGCTCATACAGGCATTGATATTCTACTTCCTTCTTTAGAGTTTGAGGGAATCATAGAAATATATGACGAAGAAAATGAACTGTTAGCAAAGAAACAAGCTATCTTCTAT
>NZ_WIPE01000060.1:213201-214684 GCF_009760835.1 Bacillus sp. EE-W1
CATCGGTGCTGCTACAAATATAAAACTATCCATTCAGCAGTACATGGAGAAAGTTGGTTACACCTGGGCACTTATTTCATTAGATGGTACTAACTATTTGACTGAAATACAGATTGATTCAGTAGCTGCACAAAGTACGCGTGACTTTTGGGTAAAGGTTATGAAGGAAACAAATTTACTAACATTTGAACCGATTTATTTTAATATTAACTTAATACATAGTTGAGGTGAATATAATATGGGGACTGTAATGAAATTAATAGGAAAATATCACATATTAATTTCAAATTGTAAAAAATAATGAAAATAAAATTAAAGGAGGGACAAACTATGTAACAGCTAACAAAAATAAATTTTAAGGGATATATTTTTTTGAAAGTCAGTAGCGATGGATATACTGTTTTGTTTAGAAATCATTACAAAGTAATTTGAACGATTTGAATGTAACTAGGACGAAAAATTGTTATGGAAGATGACTAAATATTTTCATTGGAAAGAGCATTAGATAGAAAAATATATAATAATCTGAAGTTATGAGTATCGTATAGTCACTAATAATGATGGGAGAACTTCAATTGGAAGGAAACGAGAAAAATAGTAGGTGATGCAATGACTGTAATTGGGGATATATTGAAGAATCCAGAAGTGGGATGGAGGAGATATGATTGTATGCCATCTCATTCATTCCTTTTTGAGATGAATGGGTTTACTGTCAATGATACTTATAAAAATTATTATTTTGGTTCAACAAAAGATAATTATTTACGATTTAAGTTTTTGGGGAAGAAACTACGTGTAATAGCAGAAGTCAGTAGCGGACCAGGGAATGTTTCTATATCAATTGATGGTAGTGAAAAAGAATATTTTAGCCTTTATAAAGATTTAAAAGGCGGTTTACAGGAATATACTTTCCTTTTTGAAAAGCAATTATCAAAATGGGAGATACATGAAGTTATTATTAAAATTGAGAGTACAACTGGTCATAGTCACCGATTTAATGCGTTTGATATAGATGCACAAGGGGAATTTTTAACATTTCCTAAAAAAGGTGAGGAATTAAAGGAACCAGAATCAGGATGGAATCGTTTTGATAATACTGATCGTAGGATTAAATATACTGGGAACTGGGAAGAAATCCATAATGATTCTCGGTATCACAACGGAACAGGTATTTATAAAAATACTACACATGGAACAGAACCTGTAATATGTGAGTTTAGTTTTAATGGTACGGGACTCCGAATAATTAGTCGGAATTATGATGGGAGTGGTAGCTACAAAGCGCCTATTGCTATAACTATAGACGGTGTAACAGAGACATATTCTTTAATAGGTTCAAAAGTTTTATGGCAAGCTCTAGTTTATGAAAAATTAAAATTAGAACCTGGAATTCATCAAATAAGGATAGAAGCTCTAGAAAATGTTATAGATGCAATTGACGTATTCGGTGGAGAATTACAATTATCAGACCTAATTAAAAAGC
>NZ_WIPE01000060.1:215011-220562 GCF_009760835.1 Bacillus sp. EE-W1
TACACAAAGACAGATACATTCTTTGATTATATGGATAATGATTCATTAGCAGCAAAAAGAATTGGTGTTGTTTTAAAAAGAGGAACTGCAGAGGGATTTGTACCGCTTGACATCAATAAAATTATTATGACAAAGAGTAATATGTTACGTCTGCGTCAACTATATAAAAATTATAAGATTGTATTAAAAGATACTGCAGATAATATTCTGTCTACTAATATTGTGGCGGCAGCTCATACAGGCATCGATATTCTACTTCCTTCTTTAGAGTTTGAGGGAATCGTAGAAATATATGACGAAGAAAACGAACTACTAGCAAAGAAACAGGCCACCTTCTACGGTGGGGATATGTATTGTATGGGTTCATCCTTACAAATTAAAATGAATAACGAAGAATTAAATACAACGGATCCAATGAATTTAGGTTACATGTTGAATAATGAGCGGATTGTAAAAATGACAATCGTAAATGATAACATCGGTGCTGCTACAAATATAAAACTATCAATCCAGCAATATATGGAGAAAATCGGCTATACCTGGGCACGTATTTCATTAGATGGTACTAACTATTTGAATGAAATACAGATTGATTCAATAGCCGCACAAAGTACGCGTGAATTTTGGGTAAAGGTTGTGAAGGATACAAATTTACTAGCATTTGAACCAATTTATTTTAATGTTCATCTAAAACATAATTGAGGTGAATACAATATGGGAACTGTAATGAAATTATATAGATATACATCCGAAAGTGAGATTACACCATCAATCCTTATTGAGAGGAATGTACAAATTACAATTGAACCAGGGAAAGTTCTATATGCTCCGCTGGATGTAGGTTGTAACAAATACGATATTCGTACCATTCAAGTTATAAATGATTCAAACGTTGAAGCAATGTTATTTATGTACGATCAAAAAGAGAATGGGAATCAAATCTATAAAAGCTTATCAGAAAAAAGAACATATGATATTTTGGCTATTCCTTGTGAGGATAAAGATCATACAAACAAGGTACATCTTTATATAGAAAATAGGGGCGTAGCAAACTCTACTTTTAATATTTCCATGAAAGCAATACGTTTAAGTTAAGGAGGAATATATAAAATGACCAATAAAATTTGTAAGTTACACAGACTAGAGCGAAGAGAAGTCTTTATGAAGATTATCGATGAAATGAAAAAGGCTGGGTGGCAGCAATTAAATGCTGATGCGCCATCAAAAGATAAAATTTACGTCATGTACTCAAGCGGTAACGACGGTATGAAGAACCATTCTATAGAATTACGTCCATTTGATGTCGCCACTGCAAGTAGCAAAGATATTATAGCAGGTACATATAAGGGCTATGATATAAGAGATCCTAGTTGTACTTTTACCGATGCAACCTTTAGATTAATTGAACGATATGATAAAGAGCAAGATATTACTTTTGGAGGACCTGGTTCGTTCTATCCATTATGTTTTCATCAAGGGAAAACAACTAACTCCACTAATGTTACTTCTATTGGTAAAGTGATTGTTATGGTGGACCTATATTTATACGTTGATAAAGACATTGTTATCTATTGTGTTTATGAAAACGATGATAATCTTCCAGAACGAAAAGGGAAGACTGTAATAGGATTATTTGGTATTCCAGATGAACAATATCAACAAGAACAATTCACACCTATATCTTCTCCTTTTAGTGTATTGGTGAGCGCTTGTCCAAAATCGGACCCTTATTCAGCACTGGTGGCTGCTAGGAGTAAATTTATATATGAGGGATTAAAAAATGTTTCTGTTCCTATTTTTATTTGGGATAAGGTATTTTTAAGGGCACCATCTTTAGAAGGGAATATAATATTTACATCATTTTTTATGGGAGATAGCGTAGATGGATTAAGAGCAAAATTTGATGGCTTTTACACATATAGGGGTTCAAATTTTGTCACTGGCGATATAGTTGAAATTTCTCAAGATGAAGAAGTGCAGAAATATAAATTATTTAACACCTACTACTCAAGTGTATGGAGTTCATTTCCAGAGTTTAACATTGCATTAAGAGTAGAATAAGGCTGGTGATTTTATGACAATAAAAGGCATTATAATTCAACCAAAAACACTGTATCCAACCGTACGACGTAAACCACAAATACGCAAAGGCTTAAAATTAGAAATCAGTGAAATGTATATTACAGGGATGAGACAAACCACCACACGAAAAGGGGTTATGTTTAATTTCTCCCGAAACGAAAGTAAAACTTCTGAAAAAGAAGTAATGAAGCCACCACGAACTGAACCACTAGAGTATGCGTGGAAGAAAATGAATATGTAAATCTTTTATACAATAGCGTGCCAAAGCAGGCTTTTTTATTTTGCTTTGAAGTGTAAAAAGGGGGGTGAAAGTTTGGAACGGATTCATGAACTTGTAAAAACGTTAAATGTACTGGATGTTATTAATACCACCCAATTTAAAGTTGCTTCTGTAATTAGTGGTGGATTGGGAACTATATTTAATTTTTTATATGGTAAATCTAATTTAATTTGGATTATCATTTTGGTATGGGTAGTTGTATTAGATTGGATAACTGGTAGTAAGGCTTCAAAATTAGATGGTACGTATTCATCACAATATGGAATTGAGGGCATTGCACGAACTGTGGTGCTTTTTTTATTACCTTCTTTAGCGCATTTATTTGATATTGCATTTAAACTACCAGAGTTTTTCTTTTTTATGGTAACGGGTGGTTTAGTTTATCATATTTTTAATAGCTTTACAGCCAATTGTGTACGGATTGGCTGGGATAAATGGATTCCTACTTGGTTGTTAGAAAGTGTATCTTCTGAAATTAAAGCGAAAATTAGAAGATCAAAATCTAGAAAAGAAAAAAATTAAATAAAGACAAATATAAAAAATGATAGCAAAAGGAGCAGTCTCAATTGAGGTGCTCTTTTTGTTTATGCAAATATTAAAGGGGAAAATACGAAATGAAAAAATTAATGAAACAATGTATCGCGCTATTTATCATGTGTATTATTTTATTTTCTTCTTCCGCAAGTGTTTTTGCAGATAGAGAAATGATTATTCCAGATTTACCTAAGCAAGGATATAGATATGGTGTGGGTGCATATGAGGGAGTAGTAGCACATTCCACAGCGACACCAGAAGCACCTGCTATCAATATTAGAAATTATGAAGCTAGAACATGGAGAAATGCATTCGTTCATTATGCAACGGATTGGGATGAAACAATTCAAATCGCTGCTACTAAATATAGTGCATGGGGTGCAGGTCCAGCGGCAAATGCTAGATTTGTACATGTAGAACTTTCTGAGACTAGTGATCCAATTAAATTCACAAAATCATATGAAAGATATATAAAGTTACTTGCGAAAATTTTAAAAGATAGAAATATCCATCCGAGTGTTGGATTATGGACTCATAAAGGTATCACATACAAATTAGGCGGTACAGATCATGAGGATCCACTGGGGTATCTTGCTTCACATGGTGTATCAGAAGCTCAATTCCGTTCTGATGTTTTAAAGGCGTATAATGGTCATTCTGTCACTGTGGAAGTAAAACCACAACAACCATCTGAAAGTGTAACGGATGTAACAGGAGTAGCTTATATCGAAGGTTTAAATGTAAACCTTCGATCTGGACCATCCACAAGCAATGATGTCATTCGTAAGGTACAAAAGGGTGAATCATATAAAGTCTGGGGTAAAGTAGGAAAATGGTTGAATCTTGGAGGGAATCAGTGGGTTTATAACGATTCATCATACATTCGCTATAAAGAAGAATCTTCATCTGTGGAAGGTAAACGTGTAGTTTCTAAAGTGAATGATTTACGATTCTATTCAAAAGCTTCCTGGGCAGATAGAGATGTTGTAGGAACTGTCGGTGAAGGTTTAGGGTTCACTATCGTTGATAAAGTATCTGTAAATGGTTCACCACAATATAAAGTGAAGAATAGTAGAGGTAATGTGTTCTATATTACAGCTAGTTCTTATTATGTATATGTGAAGTAGTGAGTAATGGAAAAGAAGGATTTAATAGGAGTATTGAATCCTTCTTTTTAAGATTTAGTTAAAAAGTTCCTGCAGTCCGTTTTGTTAAATACTTAGTATCTAAATAACCTAGGTCTTGAACATGTTGATGTAACTTCTGATTTTAAGGGTGTATAAGGAGGAATAGGAAGATTCTAAAGCGTTTATTCGCATGGATCTTCTTATTTTTTTATTTGTAAGTGTGATTTATAAATGAATCCATAATATGTGATTCGTGGAAATGGACAGATTAAAAGGTCAGAAATATAGGATAAGAAAAAAAGGATCTATGCCTAATAACCTAACAAGGTAGCTCTAATCTAAAGCGAGAAAAATTAGCTTAAAGGTTTTTGATATGAAGGGAAAAGAAGCAGTAAGTTGCTCAAGTGATAGAAAAGTAGTAGAAGAAAACCCAATAGCATTCAACGAGCAAACTTTGGAGTTAGTAAACCATTTGTGGCTGAAGGGAATAATACGGGGATTGAAGATTTAAATTCACAACTTGTTCTCAAGGCAATGGAAATAGCTTTACAAAAGAATGCGCCTAAGGTGAACGTAAACGTTTAGAACAAGTATTAGCTAAATATCGAAAAGAAGCTTAAGTCAAATGGAAGTAGATTATATTACGCGAGAGAAATTTAATCATGGGTGAAGTATCCAATAGATTAATAATTTTCGAGAGATGTGGAAATTTGGTATTTCTGTAGGGAACATTTTGAAAATATTTAAACGGAAACCCCAGTAAGCAATTTTACTAGTCTATGATCAAGCTGAAAAATAAAAAGTAAGGGTTTGGAGTGATTATAATGCCTGAGCAACTAACAATATTTGATTTTGAAAAGGCTTATATTAAGAGATTCAATTTGCATTTTTAGCTTTTGACACATAAAAAGCTTCATCAGATTCCAAAGTTGAAGGAGTGATTGTATTGAAGGTGTGGCAATCTGTCGAAGAGCTACATAATCATGCCAAACAAGCAATTGGCAGGCAGAAGAAAAATTTGATAAAACCCAAATCAATGCAAAAATATTTTGATAATCCCAAAAACAAATTATCTACTATGGATTTTGAAAAGATTGGTTTATAAATAGGAAGTTTTGAATGTTCGTTTACTGCCGTTGTTTGTTTGAAAGGCTTATACATTTAGTTGGTTGACTAATGTTTCAATTCTTCATATTTTTAAAAACCATTTATTTCTTCATGTAAATCCCATATTAGTATATCTAAGCACATAGCATACTGTAACTTTATAAATACTTTTCTGTAAATTCAGAAAAGTATTTATAAAGTTAAAATAAAGAATTTTTTGAATATTTTATATTTACAAACGAACGAGTGTGGAATATTATTACAACATAAGCTTTTGAGTACAAGAAAAGGAGTTGATAATCATGGAAAAAGTTAAAGTTAAAGTTAACATTAAAGCTGAAGAATTAACATCTTCACTTGGCGAGCCACGTGCTTAATCTAAGTGTTGTATATTATTACAATTTAGGTTTTATTACATAAC
>NZ_WIPE01000060.1:220575-224498 GCF_009760835.1 Bacillus sp. EE-W1
AGAATTAACATCTTCACTTGGCGAGCCACGCGCTTAATTCAAAATAGTAATTGGGCCTATTTACATTAGGCCCCTTTACTAATTTTTTGATTCAAAATATGAATAATATTTAGTTTATATATTATATAGATTTTCAATACTTTATTTTAGAGAGGTTACTATAATGAAAAAACAAATTGAATTCCCTATAGTATCATCGTCAATTGAGCCTATAAAACTGTCGAATGGAGATATATTTCTAAACAGTCATATGGGGCGTCATATGAGAATTGAAAAAGCAGAATCTATACTTGAATGTTTACTTGAAAAGTGTGATGGCACTAAAAATATAAAGCAAATTGTTAATGAATTAAGATTGGAAAATTATGATATAACAGAAGTAGAAATTGAGGAAATATTAGAGACATTTTCTGAAAATGGAATTGTAGTTGAATGTAATAAAAGAAAGGTTCCAGAATGGCTTTCTAATGAACAATATGATCGGTATTTTACTTTGATTGATTTGTTTGAAAATTTTCCGGATTTAAAAAATAATCCCTGGGAAGCTTTTGAAAAAATTAGAAATGCCAAAGTTGGGATTATAGGCATGGGAGGAACAGGTAGCTTATTAGCAATGATGCTTGGAGCTACTGGTGTTGGTTATCTTAAATTAATGGATGGAGATAAAATTGAATCCTCGAATTTAGTTAGGCAAATTTTTTATGATGAAAATCAAATTGGTGAATTTAAAGCCGAAATTATTAAAAAGAGAATAAATTCATTTAATAGAGATGTTAATGTGGAATGTATTAATAGTTATGTTGAAAATTTAGAAGATGTTTATTCGTTTGCTGATGGTCTTGATTTTATTTTTGTAGAAGCTGATGAACCAAGATTTATATTGAATAGGTGGGTAAATGAAGCGTGTATAAAGTTAAAAATTCCTTATATAGGAAGCTTTGCTCAACAGATTGGTCCATTATTTATACCAGAAGAAACAGCTTGTTTTACATGCTATGAAGAATATATAAGACAAAATTTAGACAAAAATGATTATGAGGATTTAATTATTGGGATGCAAAAGAAACGAGGAAGAAAGTATCCTTCTGTTGTTTCAGGAATTACATTATCATCACATTATCAGTTTTTAGAATGGTTTTCTTGGTTAACAGGTACATATGAGCCTTTAACTAAAAATAAAGTTTTAACTTTTAAAACAGGTGATATTGTAAGAACAGAGGATGTGTTGAAAAATGAATTATGTGAATCGTGTTCTATATAATTTATTAATCTAATATTTGATAGGAGATGTTTAATTAATGGAAAGAATAGAAGACATATTTACTATTACTCTAGAGGAATCTAAGTTGAAATATGAAGCAAATGAATTTTTATTAGCCCTTTTAGATACATATAAAGAATTATTAAGTAAGCATGAAATAGATTTTTCAGATGAGTTAAAATACCATCCAGCTATGGCTTGGTCAATTTATCGTGATCCTGAAAATGTTGAGCTTTTAAAGGAAAATCTTGCTATCTCAGAACAAGATAAGTCATGGTTTAATTCTATAAATGATAATGATTGGGTTAGTCGTTCACTTGATATTTTATCTGAAAGTAATTCAAAAGATTTAAATAGAGAAATTGTGTTGAAAATGAATGTTCCAACTACAGAAGAATGTGAATTAATTAATAGAGCTTTAAGTATTATTGAAAAGGCTTGGCCAGAAGCTTATAAACAAATAAAATTATTATCAAAAAAGATTGTTGTGATTGATTCTAATGGTGATAATTTTACTTCGGCTACTGGAGCATATTCATTTGGGGCAATATTTTTGAAAAATAAACCAGGTTGGAATGCTATGAATTTTGTTGATGTTTTAATACATGAAAGTGGACATCAAGCATTAATGGTTAAACAAACATTTGGAAGAATGATTGAAAATTTAACTAAAAAAGCAGATTCTCCTTTAAGAGAAGATAAACGTTGGTTAAATGGTACGTTACATGCTACATATGTGTTATGGAGAGTTTTAAAAGTATTTTCTAAAATAAAAGAATGTGAAGTTGTTTTATCTGAAGAGGAAAAAATAACAATGGATAACTTAGAAAAAGAATTTATTTTGAGATTGGAAAAAGGTGTGGAGATTTTAGAAAACGAAGCTGAGTTTTCTAATTTAGGGAAAATCTTTTTTGATGAAATTAAACAAGAATTGAGCGAGTTTTTATTAATTTATTCTTAAGGAGAGTTTATGAACTTATTTAAGTATTTGAAGCAAACGTTTCATTTTCCCGGTTTTCAAAGTTTTTTATATTCCGGTTTCTTAACAAGTATTGCGAATTGGAATTATGTAGTTGCAATGACCGCTTTGATTTATCAGCAATTTGGAACTACAGGAGTTGCGATATTTGGTCTTACAAGACAAATTCCATATATACTTTTTTCACCCATATCTGGTTATATAATTGATAGATTCCCGAGGAAAAAAATAATTATTTTTATAAATCTTTTAAATGTACTATCTATGACAATGCTTATTATATTTTCTTTCTTAAAAATTAATTCTTTATATGTGTTTCTTCTAGTTTCCTTAATTCAGGTGTTTGTAGGAACTATAGATTACCCTATTAGATTGACAATTGGTAAAAAATTAGTTGATAAGGATTCATTATTAGCAATGAATACACTTACGACTTCATTAGGTACAATTTCTCTTATGATAGCTCCTATTATTGGAGGCGTATTGGTTGGTTTAAACGATTTATTTTGGGCGTTTTTAATTAATGTTCTAGTATATTTAATTTGTTTAGTTTTAGTGTGTTTTATACCGAAATCTATCAATCAAAATTTTGATGGATTGTTGCAAACTGAACAAAAGGTTAAAATTTCAGATTCTCTAAATAATATTGTAGAGGGATTTAAATTCATTTTATTCAATAAAAAGATTTTTTCTGTCTCTATTATTTTATGCTTTATTCATATAGTTGTTGGATCAGTCTTTGTTTTTGTTCCATATCTTGCTGATATAACTGGACAAGAAGGTTCAGGTACGGGATATTATTTAGCGATTAATGGATTAGGTTGTGTTATCGGAACTTTATTAGGTGGACACTTTGGTAAGAAAAATCTTACTTTTATAATTTGGATAAGCGTATTAGGTTCTTTTATTGCTTGTATTATTTGTGGTGGAATAAATCATGTTTTCGTGGCATATTTAGCAGTTTTATTTATAGGTATTTTTACTATGTTGCCGGAAGCACCTATTATGACTATTATTCAGGAAGAGACTCCTGACAATGCTTCGGGAAGAGTATTTGCAGCTATTGATGTTTTAATTATAGGTGGTATGGGAATAGGTTCATTTTTAGTTGGTTGGTTATTTGCTAATACAACATTTATGTTTACTTTGTTTGTTATTGGTATTTTGCCAGTTATTGTTTCACTACTTATGAATAAATTTTTATATGTTAAAAACGATCAAGTAAATAATAGCTCTATTACAGAAGCATGATTTTGTAAGTAATAATATTTTTTATATTTAAGTGTATACCCTAAAAAATTAATGATTGCTATGGGTAATAAAATTAATAGTGAACATAAAAACCTTTAGGATTTTCTAAAAGTTTTTATGTTCATTAATTTTTTAAATGCGATATAAAAATTTTGATTAGTCGGTGAAATAAACCGTATTAAGGGTGGATAAAATTAACCCTAATGTTTAGAAATATAACAATTACCCGTTTAATGAAGATAATAAATTAAATAATCAAATTTTTGGAACCTAATCCTGTTTTATATATCTATTGATAATATTCTAGATTTTAAGAAAGAGTAAATCAAGATATATGAGTACTATGATTACTGTTAAATATGATATTAAAGGAGCGATATAATGAATATTAACCTTAAATTTACTGATAAATCAGAACTTGCTGTTCAAAAA
>NZ_WIPE01000060.1:224799-225462 GCF_009760835.1 Bacillus sp. EE-W1
GACTGTATTGATATAAAAGAACATGAAATGCATATTTCGAAAGAAAAAAGTATAAATCCTACAATTGAAGTTAAACCAGATAATTTGGCATATGTAATCTATACATCTGGATCTACAGGAAAACCCAAAGGGGTATTAATTGAACAAAAGAGCTTATGTAATTTTATTATTTCTAGTATTAATTTAACAAAAATGAATGCAGACAGTAAAAATATTCAATTTGCTTCATTATCATTTGATGCTTCAGTATTTGAGATATTTACTAGCCTAGTTTCAGGTGGAACCTTATATGTATGTAGTCAACACGATATTATGCCAGTTGAACCACTTACTCAGTTCTTGCAAAAAAATAAAATTACACATGCACTTTTACCACCTACGGTACTTAATTTGTTAGATGAATCTGTATTTAAAGATTTACAGGTTGTTACTTCTGCGGGATCAGCCTGTAGTGAAAAAGTTGCAAAACGCTGGATGCAAAATCACCTTTTTATTAATGCGTATGGTCCAACAGAAACCACAGTTTATACTGTCGCGGGAATATATAAAGGAGATGGAGCACCTCCTATTGGTCGGCCCATGCCAAATGTAGAGGCATATGTATTAAATAAAGATCATAAGCGTGTCCCTATGGGAACAGTGGGTGAACTTTATATAGGAGGT
>NZ_WIPE01000099.1:0-21652 GCF_009760835.1 Bacillus sp. EE-W1
CATTAACATATTTTCATAAAACAGCATTTTACCAATTTGTCTTTTACGAATGCCTAATAAGGAATATAGCCCAACTTCTTTTTTACGCTTCCTTGTAAAGAAACCGTTCGAATATATAATGAACACCGCTACGAAAATAATTAGCATAACACTTGAAACTTGGAACGCTCCGCTAATTTTTTTAGAAGCTTCCGCAGCTTTTTCCATTTGTGAATTATACTGCAACGCCTTAAATGTAAAATAAATGACGATGCTAAAGATCATAGATGCAAAATATACAAAGTAGTCTTTAAAATTCCGCTGTATGTTGCGGAGGGCAATGCTAGATAAGGTCATCAGCCATACCTCCGGAAATGGAAGACATTACGTCAACGACTTGTTGGAAGAACTGTTTACGCGTTAATTCCCCGCGGTGCAATTCTTTATATAACTCACCATCTTTAATGAAAATAACTCGTTTACAGTAACTCGCCGCAAACGCATCATGTGTTACCATTAAAATTGTAGAGTTATCATATTCATTTAACGACTTCATACTTTCAAGTAAATCTGTCGCTGATTTAGAATCAAGCGCTCCTGTCGGCTCGTCCCCGAAAATCATACTAGGATTTGTAACGATCGCACGCGATGCTGCGCAGCGCTGCTTCTGTCCGCCTGACACTTGATATGGGAACTGACTTAAAATGTGATCAATACCGAATTTCTTTGAAATTTCAAGAACGCGGCGATCAATCTCACTCGCTTTCACCTTTGATAACGCAAGAGGTAACGCAATGTTCTCTTTTACCGTTAACGTATCTAATAAATTATAATCTTGGAAAATGAACCCTAAATGATCGCGGCGGAATAACGCTAACTTATCATCGTTCATCTTCACGATATCTTTTCCATCAATTAAAATTTCACCGTTCGTCGCATTATCAATTGTAGAAAGAACGTTTAGTAAAGTCGTCTTACCCGAACCAGAAGGTCCCATAATTCCAACGAACTCACCTTCTTTTACTTGTAAGTTAATACCTTTTAACGCTGCAAATTTATTACCACCCGTGTCATACACTTTTTCAATATTTTTTGCTTCTAACACTGTTTTCATCTCGACATCCCTCATTTCTTCTATTCTCTATTTTCAACTATATACACTCTCTACTCTTGCCACTATCGATGTTTCTTACACAAACATGACAGTTATGTAAGACGCATAAGTAAAGATATAAAAATTTAACCTACTGAACAAAAGTACTTTGTTACTATAGCATTGGGATATCATACCATCCATTCATTCTCCTTACAGGAACATTACAATTTTGTAAGGTTAAAAATGTACCCTACAAAGTTGTGCATGAAATGTCGGATGGACTTCGTTTGTTCCTGCTATTCTATTTAACAAGGAGGTCATGATATGGATTCACTTAAAAACATGAATGCGGCAATGCAGTATATTGAAAACAACCTTACAAACGAAATTGATTTTAAAGAAGTCGCAAAAATAGCTTTCTGCTCCGAATATCATTTTAAAAGAATGTTTTCTTTCCTAGCTGGCATACCACTGTCAGAATATATTCGCTGTAGACGTCTTACTCTTGCTGCTTTTGAACTAAAAGATAGCAATGCAAAAGTCATTGATGTCGCTATCAAATATGGATACAACTCACCCGATTCCTTTACACGTGCCTTTCAAAACTTGCATGGCATAACACCTTCAGAGGCTCGAAATAGTAGCCATTCTTTGAAAGCTTATTCACAAATGACCTTCCAACTATCCATTCAAGGAGGAAATGAAATGAACTATCGAATTGAAGAAAAAGACTCATTTCGAATTATAGGTATTACAAAACGCGTACCGATTGTATTTAACGGTGTAAATGAAGCAATTGCTTCTATGTGGAAAAGTTTAAATCCAGAGTCCATTCAAACATTAAAGTCCCTTTCAAACATTGAACCTACTGGAATTATTAGTGCTTCTACTAACTTTTCTGAAGGTAGAATGGAGGAAAAGGGAGAACTCGATCACTACATTGGAGTAGCCTCAACGAAAGATTGTCCAGAGCAATTCGCACAACTTGAAGTCGCATCTTCAACGTGGGCCGTATTTGAAGCTGTAGGTCCATTTCCTGAAACATTACAAAATGTATGGGGACGCATTTATTCCGAATGGTTTCCTTCCTCAAACTATGAACTAGCGGAAGGACCAGAAATATTGTGGAATGAACAGAAAGATATATCTTCTCCAAACTTTAAAAGTGAAATTTGGATACCTGTTTTGAAGAAATAAAAAATAAAGCTGCTCTTCCTTAAAAGGAAAAGCAGCTTTTATTTATATTTTTAGTTCTTTTTTATAAGCGACGTAGGAATATCCCATCGTTAGTCCTACTGCACCGATAATAATCCCAATTATTAAGAAAGCTTTCCATACTACTGGAGCAAAAATACTTAACATCATAATAATTCCTAATACAACAAACACTTTTCCACTAAAACGGTGTGTCTTCCTCCACACCTCCTCGTTACTTAATGTCCAAGGTGTTTTTATACCTACAAAGTAGTTTGGTTTGCACTGTGGTAAATAGTTGCCGATGACTATAAATAAAAGACCAACAAGAATATGCGGTGTACTATTCATGGGAATGTCATAACCTAATCCAGCACCAATTCCAATGATACTTACTAAAAATAATAGGACTAATACGCTATAATTCATTACATTATATCCTTTAGAAAATTTCTTATAATTCCCATGCTTCGGATCTATCTTAGGCAATAAAGTCAATAACACATATATAAAAACCATAACTGCAACATCCAAAATCATCATGCCCATTTTTGACATATGTCCATCTACCTCACCAGCAAGATTCCAATGACTCGGAACCTCCTCCGGTAAATGCGGCCACGCGGCACACCATGCAATAATCGTTAAAGCAATTAATAATAACGGAAATATATGCTTCCTCATTTCCCCTCTTCCCCCTTATTCGTAAATGTAAACACCCAAGTCAATAAATCTTGAAATACAGTTGTATTTAAAGAGTACATAACGAATTGCCCTTTTTTTTCATCTTGAATAAGTTCAGCATTTTTAAGTGCGTTTAAGTGGTGTGAAATACTTGGCTTCGTCATATTGAAATGTTCAGCAATCTCACCAGCAGTTAAATCATCTTCTTTCAATAAGTCCAAAATTTTTCGCCTTGTTGGATCTGCTAATGCTTTGAATGCTTGATTCAATGTCTTTCTTCCTTTCACTAATTAGACATTTAGATATTTATCTAAATATTAAATCACTTCCAATTAATTGTCAATTATACATAAGCCCTTTTTACTTTTCACACTTTTGACCTATACTGTTTATTAGCCTACATTTCAACATAATGAAAAGACTTGAAACACATGATACACTATAGCTACAATTGTTTTTTTAGGAGGAGTATACATATGTATAAAATTTTAATCGTTGAAGACGATCCAAATATTTCATCATTACTACAATCTCACATTCAAAAATATGGCTATGAAGCTGTTGTTGCAGAGAATTTCGATGATATTATGGAATCGTTTAATGCAGTGAAACCACATCTTGTTTTACTTGATGTAAACTTACCGAAATTCGATGGATTCTACTGGTGCCGTCAAATTCGTCATGAATCTACTTGTCCAATTATTTTCATTTCAGCGCGTGCTGGCGAGATGGAACAAATTATGGCGATTGAAAGCGGTGCGGATGATTATATTACAAAACCGTTCCACTATGACGTTGTAATGGCGAAAATTAAAGGTCAATTACGCCGTATTTACGGTGATTATGCGCCAAATATTTCTGAACGTATCGTTGAAGTAGAAGGTTTAAAACTATTCCCAGAACGCCCAGAAATCCATTTCGGTGCTGAGCAAGTTCTTTTAACGAAGAAAGAGGCAATTTTAGCAGAAATGTTATTATCTAAATTCCCTCGTACAGCGAGCCGTGAAGATTTATTAGCTGCCCTATGGGATGACGAAAGCTTCGTTGAGGAAAATACATTAAACGTAAACATTACGCGTCTTCGTAAAAAGTTCAATGAGCTTGGTATTGAAAATGCTATTGAAACAGTACGTGGACTTGGGTATCGTTTTAACGCAACTTGGAGTGAATAAGCATGAAGCTATTTTTACGTGATCATTTTGCATTTTTTCTACTATATGTATTAAACTTCGGCATCATTTTCGTTCTGTATGATGCAGTAGATGGATTTCAAAATAATAAATTTTACTTCGTCGTTTTAAGTTTATATTTATTCATTTGTTTCCTCGCTTATCGTTACGTCCGCAATCGTAGAATGTACCATAGATTAAGTGAGCAACCAGAGAAAATGGAAGATGCGTTTATTGAAAGAGCAACTGCTCCGATGCCTCACGGTGTAAATGAACTCGTGCGCACACAGTACCGTCTCTTCCAAAAGGAACTACAGTCGTATGAAGTAAAACAACAAGAACATCAATTATTCATTAACCACTGGGTGCATCAAATGAAGACACCTGTGTCTGTTATGCAACTTATGGTACTCGAAATGGAAGATGAACATTTGATTCCGAAATTCAAAAAAGAATTAGAACGATTAAATCAAGGACTCGATATGGCTTTATATATGGCAAGGTTAAATAACTTCCATGAAGATTTCCACGTTGAGACGATTTCATTAAAAGATGCGGTAACAAAAAATATTAACGGATTAAAAGAACTATTCATTCGAAATGGGGTCTTCCCTGTTTTAGAAGTTCATTCCGATTTAAAAGTTGCTTCTGATGCGAAATGGCTAAAGTTCATCATTTATCAGTTAATGACAAATGCAGTTCGTTACTCTGGTGAGCGCGGGAAGAAAGTTTTCTTATCTGCTTATCGAAACGGAAAAGATATTATTTTAGAAGTTCGCGATGAAGGTGTTGGTATTCCGCAAGAAGATATTCGAAGAGTATTTGAACCGTTTTACACTGGGAAAAACGGTCGCGCATTCGGAGAATCTACTGGTATGGGACTTTATATTGTAAGTAAAATTTGTGATTATTTAGGTCACTCTGTCAAACTAGATTCTGAAGTTGGTAAAGGAACGACGATTAAAATCATCTTCCACAACGCTGCAAATAATCAAGCAGAACATACAGAGAAGGTGACCGAAGCATGATCGGAACATATGCTAGCAAAATGTATGAGAACTTACTCTCATACATTTTTTGCAATAAAACTACATATTTACCTTCTAACGGGAGGTACATATTATGACATTTTGGCAGTTTGCCTTTAAAAATGTAACGCGTAATTCCAGAGCTTATTTTGCTTATTTCTTAAGCAGTTCCTTTTCAATTGCTTTTTCTTTTCGTTTGCTGTTTATTTGTTTCATCCGAAATTACAAAATCCCACTATGATCTCTGAAATTTCAGGATTAATGATTTTTTCAGAAGTTGTTATTGTCTTGTTCTCGTTCTTTTTTCTACTCTATTCAATTGGATCGTTTTTAAAAGTTCGTAAAAAGCAATTTGGTATTTTAACTATTTTAGGTATATCAAAAAAACAATTACATCGACTCGTTTTCACTGAAAATATGTTAATTGGTATTTTATCTATCTTTTTCGGTATGCAGTTTGGATTTGTATTTTCACAATTTTTCTTATTAGTGACAGCGAAAATTACACATCTACCAGGGATATATTTATATCCACCTACGAATGCTTTCATTTTAACAACGATTGTATTTCTTGGTCTCTTTATCGCTGTATCTTCATTTACACCCATGCTAATTCGTACGAAAAAGACGGTAAACCTTTTAAAAACTAATGGTGGGAAACAAAAGGAAAGAAAACCATCCATATTCATTTCTCTATTTGGTGCTATCTGTTTATTAGGTGGTTATATTTTAGCTGCAAACCCTAAATATTTCTTCTCAATAAACACGCAAGTAGGCGTTATCTATATGGTTTCAAGTGTTTTTGTGATTCCAGCACTTGTTACAATTGGGACATATTTTTTCTTTTCTCAAATTAGTTTCTTACTTATTTATATTTTAAAGAAAAGAAGAAATTTTTATATGAAACGAATTAACATGCTTTGGATTTCGGATTTAGCAAGTCGTATTCGAACGAATATCAATATGCTTTTTATTGTAGCGATGCTTTCTACAATTGCTTTCACAATGATTACGTTCCTATATGGATTCGGAAAGTTTACAAAGCTAGATGTTGCGAGAACTTCACCTTTTCCATTTTCTTATTTTTCATATGACGCAAATCCTTTTGTTAACGAGCATTTAACTTGGCTTGAAAAGCAGTTACAAAAGGAAGATTTCTCTTATAAAAAACTAAAAGCTGATTTATATGAAACACCACTGAAAGAAGATGAAGGTATAACGACTTACAATGACATCTATGCAATGAAACAAAGTGACTATAACAAACTTGCAGCTTCCCTGCGAATGAAACAACTATTCATGAGCGATAACGAAGCATATGTCTTAACAGGTAGCGCTTATTTCACCTTATTCAGCCAATTTGAGCCAAGCTACAATAGAAAATCCATTACACTTTCTAGCACAAATACGACATTACAAGTAAAAGGATATGAACAAGTAGGGGCCATTCCCTCTGACTTTTCATATCAAACTTTAATTTTACCTGACGCTGTTGTAAACAACTTACCAAATACAACAAAGCATGTAGCAGCGTACAATTATAACGTACAAAACTGGGAAAAGACGTATGAAATCGCTGATGATTTTATGAAAAAAATACAAAGAGATCGACAGGAATTCCAATACGAAGGACCCCTTATACGCTCCTATGAATCAGCAGGCTCATTATATAGAATTACATCAGGAAGTGCCGCATACTTCCTAATCGGGACATTCTTAGGTGTCATTTTCTTTATTGGAGCAGGTAGCGTTCTTTACTTTAGACTGTATACTGATTTAACGAATGAACAAGAAAAATATGTAGCAATTTCAAAAATTGGTGTAACAGATGTAGAGATGAAAATATCTGCAACCATTCAACTTAGCATTTTATTTTTCGTTCCGTACGTTATGGCGTCCATTCATACAATGTTCGCAACAAAAATGCTCCAAGACGTAATTGATTTATCACTATTCAAAGAAATTTCAGCTGTTCTTATTATTTTTGGAGTCGTTGAAGTCATCTTTTTCTTATTTATTCGTTCCTTTTACATGCAAAAGTTATCAGAGTATACGAATGGTTAAGTTTTATAAATATATTAGTACAGGAAAAGGGTATCTCTTATATCCTTTTCTTCTTCACTCTATTAGGAGGTTCAGGTGAATGACATTTTGGCAGTTTGCATTCAAAAACGTAACCCGGAACGCCAGAGCTTATTTCGCCTATTTTGTAAGTAGTGCATTTTCCATTGCAATTTTTTTCTCGTTTGCGGTTTATTTATTTCATCCTAAATTGCATATGACAGGCGTGAATGCTGCTCTGAACATATTAATGACAATTTCAGAAATTGTCATTGTATTCTTTTCATTTTTCTTTTTACTATATTCAATCGGTACTTTCTTAAAAGTACGAAAAAAGCAATTTGGGATTTTAACAGTACTTGGCATATCTCAAAAACAATTAAAGAGACTCGTATTTCTAGAAAACATGCTAATTGGTGTTCTTTCCATCTTTTTCGGCATTCAACTTGGACTTGTCTTCTCGCAGTTCTTTTTATTGGTTACCGCCAAAATTACACATGTTCCTGGTTTATATTTATATTGGCCAACAGCTGCCATTATTTTAACTATGATCATTTTTCTAGGACTCTTCATTCTCGTCTCATCGTTTACGCCGATGCTCATTCGGACGAGAAAGGCTGTACGTCTTTTAAAAGAAGGAACAAAACAAAAAGAAAGAAAAGCATCCGTGCTCATCTCTCTATTTGGTGCGACATGTTTAATATCTGGATACGTACTAGCAGCAAATCCGCTATATTTCATGTCGCTCGGCGAAGTAGTTGGGCTTTTGTACGCCGCCACCAGTATATTTCTCATTCCGTCACTTGTTGCAGCTGGAACATACTTTTTCTTTTCACAAATTAGTTTTTTACTCATTCGTATATTAAAAACGCGAAGAACATTTTATATGAAGCGAATTAATATGCTTTGGATTTCTGATTTAGCAGCGCGCATTCGGACAAACATTAACATGCTCTTTATTGTAGCGATGCTATCAACACTTGCTTTTACTATGATTACATTCTTATATGGTTTTGGTAAATTTATGAAGTTCGATACAGTAAGAGAAAATCCTTTTCCTTTTACATATTTATCACATACTGAAAATACGTTAGCGGATGAACATTTAAATTGGTTAAAACAAAAGTTTAACGAAGAGCAATTTACTTATAAACAATTTAAAACGGATATATATGAAGTATCTTCAGCGGAAGGAAATTCTCAGCTCTATTATGCAATTAAACAAAGTGACTATAATGTACTTGCTAAGGCTTTAAATTGGGAAACGCTCACGGTAAATAAGAATGAATCTTATATTCTTATGAAAGACTTAGATGATCAGGTTATTGGAACGCTTCATAATAAAGACAAGAAAAATACTCTTACACTTACTCAAAACAATTTACAACTACAAGTGAAAGAATATAAAAGTTATAACCCATTCCCAAATCGCTTAATATACCAATTGCTCATACTATCTGATGAAAATGTAGAGGCGTTATCATCCGTTTCAAAACAGATGAGTGTATATAGCTTTAAAGTTAAGGACTGGGAAAAAGCTAATAACATCGGCTCTTTATTCATAGAAAAAGTGAATACAGACGGGAACAACATTCAAGCAGAGCACCCGCCTTTCCATGCAAGTGAAGCGAGCGATTCTCTATACACAACAAAACAAAATGTCGCTTCGTTCTTCTTAATTGGGACTTTCTTAGGTGTTATTTTCTTTATTGGTGCTGGCAGTGTTCTTTACTTCAGAATGTATACAGATTTAACAAATGAGCAAGAAAAGTATGTAACGATTACAAAAATCGGTTTAACAGAAGCTGAGATGAAACGATCTGCTACAATTCAACTTGCAATTCTTTTCTTTGTTCCATACATTATGGCATCGATTCATACGATGTTTGCGACAAAGATGCTACAAGAAGTATTACATCTCTCGTTCTTCGCTGAGATTACAGTCGTACTTATGATTTTTGGAACGGTTGAAATTTTATTTTTCCTTTTAATTCGTTCCTTCTATATGCAAAAATTATCACAACACATTAAGTTTTAACGGATAGAAAGGTGATTACTATGGAAGAAGTTTTACACATAAAAAACGTCTCAAAAGTGTATGAAGGAAAAGTCCCTCATACTGCTTTAAAAAATATAAATTTACATGTAGATAAAGGTGAATTTGTCGCTATCATGGGACCATCTGGTAGTGGTAAATCTACATTTTTAAACGTTATCTCTACAATTGATTCCCCTACTTCTGGTGATGTCGTGATTAACGGAAAAAAACCGCACACATTTCGTAGAGAGAAGTTAGCTATTTTCCGCCGCCAAGAGTTAGGATTTGTTTTCCAAAACTTTAACCTACTAGATACACTAACAATCGGTGAAAATATCGTACTACCTTTAACATTAGATAATGTTCCATTAAAAGAAATGGACGAAAAGCTTAATAACATTTCCAAAAAGCTTGGCATTGATCATATTTTAGACAAACGTATTTTTGAAGTTTCTGGGGGACAAGCACAACGTACCGCAGTAGCACGTGCTGTTATTCATCATCCGTCACTTCTACTTGCCGATGAGCCAACGGGAAATTTAGATTCAAAAGCGGCAATTGACGTGATGGAACTATTTACGAAATTGAATAAAGAAGAAGATGCAACAATTTTAATGGTTACGCACGATCCATTCGCAGCAAGTTACTGTAACCGCGTCATTTTTATTAAAGATGGCGAGCTTTACAACGAACTACATCGCGGGCTATATCGCGAAAAGTTTTATCAAGAAATATTAGATGTTTTAGCATTATTAGGAGGAAGACGTGGATGACATTTTGGCAATTTGCATTTAAAAATGTCTCGCGTAATTCTAAAGCATATTTCGCTTATTTTGTAAGTAGTGCTTTTTCTATCATGGTTTTCTTTTCATTTACTGTATACGCGTATCACCCGCGCTTACAAAATGTACAAAGCTTTCAAGAACGTGATCCTCTAATGAACTTAGCTAGTACAGCACAGCTTGTTATCGTTATGTTCTCGTTCTTCTTTCTCTTATATTCAATTGGAACATTTTTAAATGTACGGAAGCAGCAATTCGGGATACTCACGATTCTCGGTATCTCACAGAGACAATTAAAAAGACTTTTATTTACTGAAAACATGATCATCGGGATATTGTCTATCTTTATCGGCATTCAAGGTGGCCTTGTATTTTCTAACTTTTTCTTATTAGTCACTTCGAAATTAACAAGTGCGAAAGGTCTCTATTTATATTGGCCAACAGAAGCGATAATCGTGACAACCGTAACGTTTATCATTTTATTTTTAATCGTTTCTACGTTTACACCGATGTTTATTCGTACGCGTAAAACAGTCCATCTTATTAAAGGGAACAAGAAAGTGACAGCCGAAAAAAGGCCGTCTATACTCATTTCGATATTTGCTTTAACTTGTTTAGGGTTATGTTATTATATTGCTGGTTATCCACAAGGCTACGTAACCGAAAAAAATGTGCAAAACGGATCTGTCTTCTTTATTATATTATCTATTTTGCCACTCGTAGTAATCGGAACATATTTTTTCTTTTCACAAACATTTCTTCTTTTTATCTATATTTTAAAGAAGCGTAGAAAGTTTTATTTGAAACAAATAAACATGTTATGGATTTCAGATTTAGTTGCTCGTACCCGTAGTAATATTAATGTACTCTTTATCGTTTCTATGCTATCTGCGCTTGCATTTACGATTATTATCGGACTATTTGCTGCGAATAATAATACAAAAGCGTCGATACTAGAGCGATATCCTATTCCCTTCACATACAAATTAGAAGGGGATCATTCCCTTGAACGAAAGCACGTTAATACTATTGAATCCGAACTTTCCAATGCTCATTTTCAATATAAAAAATATAAATTTACGCTTTTAAAAGATACTGCTTCAAAAGAAGAGATTGCAATTATGAAAATGAGTGATTATAACGAAATTGCTAAACAGTTAAAGAGACCTACAATCACCCTTGATTCAAAAGAAGTTTACATTATTTCTGGCTATTCACCAGAGCTATTAAACCTTGTATCAAATCCATTTGTAAAACAAAATACAATTACGCTTGAATCCAATAAAAAGGAGTTTTATATAAAGGGATTTATTAACAAAGGAATAGCACCACCATTTGCATTAGCAAATTTAGTTATTATGCAAGATTATGCAATCGATACTATGATTCCTCATATTGAAACCATTACAGTTTATAACTACTTCGTGGATAATTGGGAAAATGCAATTATTCCAACAAAAAATATATTAAAAAGTATTAGTAATGACACCGAAAAATATTATGAGGCACATAAAGACGATAAGCATGCATCTCCCGTTCCTTTTAATATTTATACAGCTACTGATGAGTTACTCCATAATAAAGAAAATGCAGTTGCTCAATTCTTTATTTGGGCATTTCTTGGCTTTATCTTCTTTATCGGTGCGGCTAGCGTTTTATACTTCCGTATGTATAACGACTTAACGAATGAAAAACAAAAATACATTACGATTACAAAACTAGGCTTAACTGAATCAGAAATGTTTCGCTCTGCAACGATTCAGTTAGGAATTTTATTTTTCGTTCCTTATATCGTTGCTGGTGTTCACACATTATTTGCGGTTAAGTTTTTACAAAGCATGTTTTCTTTCTCATTACTAAAAGAGTTATTAATTATACTCACCTTTTTCGGGATTATCGAGATCATTTTCTTCTTCTTAATCCGTTCTCTGTACATTAATAAATTATCACAGCATATTAAAGTATGAATAAAATAGCCTTGTGCAGTATGCACAAGGCTATTTTCAATAGTTTTTAATTAGCAGCAATATCCACCATAGCCGCCGCCATAACCGCCGTAACCACCATAACCACAACCGCCTCCGCCTCCGCCGAAGCAGCTAGCACCGATGATAATTAATAAAATAAACAATACGATTAGAAGCGCAAAACCGCCTCCGCAACCATGGTGTCTGCGGTTACAATCATCATGTCTGTGTTCACACTTTTCGCTCATTACTCTATTCCTCCTTTAGTATCATTCATAACAAGTTCACCTTGCTCTAAATGAGGGGATTCCATTTATAGTATGTTTTCAGGGCGAATAGGAAGCTTGGCTTACCTAAAAACGGGCTTGTTTTTGGAAATGGACTTCATCAAAAAAAGATACCAATTAAGGTATCTTCTAAATAAAAGTATTTAATAAAAGCGCAAAACTAAATGCAATAAATGATAACAATGTCTCAAGTACCGTCCACGTTTTAAACGTTTCCTTCACCGTTAATCCTAAATACTCTTTTACAAGCCAAAACCCTGCATCATTTACGTGAGAAAACATTAATGATCCTGCACCTGTTGCTATAACGAGCAATTCTAAATTTACACCTGACATGTGCTGAATAACTGGTGAAACAATCCCTGCTGCTGTCGTTAATGCTACTGTCGCTGAACCTGTTGCAATTCGAATTAATCCAGCTACCATGAAAGCTAACACAATTGGTGATAACGATATATGTTCTGCCATTTGGGCAATCGCTGTTCCAACGCCGCTTTCAATTAATATTTGTTTAAATCCACCGCCTGCACCAATAATTAAAATAATGGAACCGACCGGTAATAAACTGTCATCCGTTAATTTTTTAATCATCTTTTTATTAATTCCTTGTCTTATTCCAAGTAAATAGAACGCTGCGAAACATGAAATAAGTAAAGCAATTACTGGGCTACCTATAAATACTAAAAATTCAGTTATCTTTTTCGGTAATGAAATATATGGTGCAACTACTGATAAAATCATCAATACAACTGGTAATAAAATAATAAAAAATGAAACTTTACGACTTGGTAAATCTGTTGATACAGTCGTAACTCGAACAAGCTCTGGTTCATTTTCAGGTATAACCCTTTTATGTACCCACTTTGCAAATATCGGTCCTGCGATAATGGCTGCTGGTAACGCGATAAGTAATGAATATAAAAGTACCTTTCCTAAGTTCGCGTTATAAATACCGATTGCTGTCATCGCCCCTGGATGTGGTGGTACAAGCCCGTGCACAATAGATAATCCAGCAATAACAGGTAACGCAATTAATAATATATTTTGCTTCGTCGTTTTTCGAATAGAAATAACAAGTGGTAATAAAATGACGATCCCCACTTCAAAAAATACTGGAATTCCTATAACAAATCCTGCAAATAACATAGCCCAAGGTAGTTTCTTTACACCGAAAAATCGAATAAAGAAGTCTGCCACTTGCATGCCGGCCCCTGAATCGGACATCATTTTTCCTAAAATTGTTCCGAGAGCTAAAATACCAACTAGATGCCCTAGTACACTACCGACACCAGTTTCATAGGCAGTCACTATTTTCGTCAAATTCAATCCAGACATGATAGCTAAAAATAAACTTGCAACTGTTAAACTAATAAATGCATGCCATTTCCACCATGATACCCCTAAAATAACAATCGCGATTGCAAGTAACGTGACGATTAATAAGTATATATCCATCTCTCATTCCCCTTACTTTTATCCCGTATTTGCAGGCAATAAGCACCTAATTGGTGCGGGATGAATCTAATGAAACACTTTATAAAAAAAGAGGGCGAATACCCCTCTTTTTTATACGTCATAATTCACTACATAATGCTGCATTTCTGTGTTGTAGTAGCCTTCGCTATATTCAATTACTTCTCCAACTTCATCGTAAGAATAGCGCATACGTTTTAATAGCGCTGTCCCCTCTTTTTCACCTAACGCTTCGGCAACGAAAATAGGCGCAAGCCCAACAGCGAATTCATCTCTGAAGTTTTCTAAATGTATACCTCGGTCTTCCACTAAATCGTAAAGCGATTGCAAGTCAAAGTCCGATAAATCTGTACTTGCCATGTGTGCTGAGAAATAGTGCGTATAATGAATGTACGGTGCATCATTTAACGTATATAAACGTTCAATGCGAAAACTTTCCTTACCGAATAATCGAAATGGCACCGTTCCTTCTTCATTATGAACGATTTCTGCTTTGAGCAATTTCTTCTGTACTTTATATCCTTCTTCCACTAACACTTCTGTAAATTTCTTACCCTTTGACAACTTTGTCGCAGAAGTATTACGGATAACTTTCGTTCCTTTACCGCTTTTCTTTTCTAAATATCCTTCTTGAGCAAGTTCTTTAATCGCATTACGCACTGTAATTTTGCTCACTTTGAACTCTTCTTCTAACTGCGGTTCGGAAGGAATATTCGTATGAATCGCATATACACCATGCAATATTCGATCACGAATAATATTTTTTATTTGTAAATATAATGGTCCTTTTTTCCTCGTTACGTTCACCGTTACACCCACTACCTTTCTACATCACCTACTGATGCCGTCATTGCCCGAAGTATATCCTTCTCTGATGACATTGGCGTATCACCGACGATTGTATGTGCAAGCATTCCAGCTGCTGACGCAAATGAAACAGCTTTCTCTGGTGCAAACTCTTCTATCTCGCCATGAATAATCCCGCTCGTATAAGCATCTCCAGCACCTATTCTATCATATACAGAAAACGTAAGTGTTTTTGCAAAAGTGAACGCACCATCTTTACATATAAACCCGCGAAGCGAGTGTGTATTATCGCTATTAATAGAGCGATGTGTACCAGCAATTGTAGCGATATGATATGTTTCAGCAACCTTTGGAATAAGATCAACAAGTTGCGCCTCTCGCTCCGTCTCCTCGGTTTTCATTCCCAGAACGAACATTGCATCTTTTTCGTTCATCATAACGCTATCAGCAAGAGCCAGCATTTCTTCATAATGTGGTTTCGCCTGCTTATACCCGTCTTCTCCCCAAAGAGACGGACGATAGTTGCAATCAAAGACGACAGTTCCTCCGTTTTCTTTCACTGCTTTCGCTAAAGATTTCATATGATGGCGCACCGTATCATTCATCGCAAGTGTAATCCCGCAAAAATGAACGATATCAATTTCCTTTGCGATTTCTTCAAATTGATACATGTCTTCACATGCCGTATTGAAACTACTTTCTAATCGATTTGAATAAGTAACGCGGCTTGCACGTGCGCCAAATCCATTTTCTAAAAAGTACATGCCGACATATTTACCGCCTCTTGAAATAAACGGCGTCCGAATGCCTAACTTTTGAATATGTGATACCGCAGCATCCCCAACCGAGTTCTCTGGTAAAGTTGAAATAAGAAAGCCTTCGTGACCGAGATGAGAAAGTGCTGCTGCAACATTCACACCTGTACCAGAAAATGAGTAGTTTAATGTGTTAGCTTGCGACAACAACTCATATCCTGGTACTTGCAGGCGCATCATTACTTCGCCGAATGCTGCAATTTTCTTACGCATTTTGATCAACTAGCTTCTTCACTACCGCTAATAATTCGCGAACATCTTCTACTTTCGTATTGCCAGTTTCTTTATCAATAATAGAAGAGTACACGTGCGGGATAACTTGCTCTACATTTGCTTCTAGCGCAATACGTACAATTGTTTCGAAGTTTTCTTTATCAATTCCGCCTGTTGGCTCTAATGCAAATCCCTCTTCCGCACAAGCTTTCGCAACTGCGCGATATTCTTCTTCATGAGCTAAACCTTTCATTGGGAAGTATTTCAATGAATTTCCGCCCATATCACGTACAAGTGCGATTGCTGTTTTAATTGGAACGATTGCTTTTTCCTCTCCAGCTGCACTAATTGGACCCGTAGAAATATTTACGTACCCTACTTTTCCTGTTGGAGATACTAAACTATTAATCCAGCTATCTTTTCCGCCAAGATTTGCACGTGTCGCTCCAACTGAAGGGAACACTTGATTAATATGACTACCAGGATAATGCTTCGCAATTTCAGCTACAACTGCTGCTTGGCGATTATCTCCTGCGCCTAATCCGATTGATACAGCGTCATCAATTTCTTTTCCGTATGCTTTCATCGCTGTAACTGCTTCTTCTACTGTTGGATAATCTTTTGATAACACTCCAACAACTACATAACCTTCTGCGGCCTCAAAAATGTCTTTCGCATTTTCGATATTGTTCGCTAATACATTTAATGCTACGCGGCCTTTATAAAAACGTTTTTGAATGTTTGTCATTTTAGTTTCCCCCTACAATTTCTCTCATTTTTTCTTCGATTACATGTATGTCATCACCTTGAAGTGGACGTGGATCGATATCAAAGAATCCTTGTCTTACTCCGTAATCACGTGTGTAAATGGCAATTTCCCCTTCGCGTAATGCTGTTACAACATCTTTTGCTGATTTATTTAACTCATTCTCGTTAATGTGAATGCGTGCTCTAAAGATTGCTCTTCCTGCTTCATCTTGAACGATCGTTACATTTACACCGTTTAATTCTTTTAGCGGCATAAGTACTTGTAATAACTCTTTTTCTTGCTCACTCTTATCTTGTTTTACTCCGTACTCATCAAGTGCTTGAAGTAGACCGAAAGTTGTTTCTTTCCCAACTTTCATACTTCTTCCGATGCAATGTAATTGTACTTTCAGCCACTCGATATATTTTCGTTTACCGCCGACAATACCAGAAGTTGGTCCTTCAATTGCCTTTGAACCGCTATAAATGGCAAGGTCTGAATACTTCACATATTTTTGAATATCTTCTTCAGCTGCCGCATCGACGATAAGTGGTACGTTATTTCGCTGCGCAACTTCCCATGCTTCTTCAACAGAAATCATATTTTTTTGCACGGCATGATGGGATTTCACATATAGAATTGCTGCTGTATTTTCACCAATCGCATCTTCAATATGCTCTGCTTTCCCTTCATTTGCGTAACCCACTTCAACAAGCTTACCGCCACCTAAATAAATCATCGTTTCAACAGGAGCACCGTATTGAACGTTATGACCTTTTAACATAATCACTTCGTTTTTCGCGATGACCTCTTGATGAAGCCTTTCACTTTTACGGCGATTTCCTTCTGTAACGATACCAGCGATAGAAAGCGCAATTCCGCTCGATGCTGAATTCACAACGACTGCTGCCTCCGAATCTAGAATTCTCGCAATATGGTCTCCTGCTTTATCTACTAAATCTGCAATTTCCACATAATTTTGTCCACCATGTTTCATCGCATCCATAACTGTATTTGTAGGAGCGGATACACCTAAAATACTCATTCTACCGCTCGCATTAATTACTCTTTTTAATCCGTACTTAGCATTCAATGAATGACCCATTGATTACAACCCCTTTCGTATCAATTCTTCTTTCAGCAATGCGCTGATCCCCTTCTGAATCAATTAACGTAATCGGTTCATCTTTCACCGTAAATAAAGTTAAATTTGCAATATCGCCTTCTTGAATACGGCCAAGCTCTGGTTTTTTCAGCCACTCTGCCGCATTTTTCGTAACCGCATCAATTACTTCTTCTAGCAGATAACCTAAGTAAAGGAATTTCGAAAGAACGTGAGCCATACTATACACTGGGCCGTGTATACGATTCTTCCGGTAAATATCTGTACTAATTGTATTAAAGGCAATACCGTGACGCTTCGCCGCTTCTGCTACTTTAAAAGAAAAACTAGCATTACCGTGACCAACATCTAAATGAACACCGCGCTTCACTGCATCTAGTAATACAGGTAGCGGTTTGCCTTCTTCATCAAATAAATTATTTTCTTTCCCGTTTAAGTAATGTGTAATGACATCATCTTTTTCTAAAAGAGGTACGACTTCCTCAATGCGAGGAGGCGCTGAACCGATATGTACCATAATCGGCAATGATGTTTCACGAGATAACGAGCGTGCAACATGAAGCGGTTCAATTCCGCTGTCACAAACAACACTTTTACTCATTCTCGCCTTTAACCCAACGATGACATCTTTATACTTTTCTACTGCTTCTATTACTTTCTCTTTATCTATCCATTCCATATTGGATAATTCATCAATTCGTTTCAAACCGATGCGAGAAATATTTAAAAAGGCAAATAAATTCGTTTTCGCCTGTTCTCTACTTTGTACTAAATCTGCAATACGATCAGCTCCGCAGCTACCCGCATCAACAATTGTCGTTACCCCTTGCTTAACGCCAATTTCATCCACCGCATCGCCATACGGATCAAACTCTGGAAAAGCATGAACGTGTAAATCAATCCAGCCACTCGATACGTAAGTACCTGAGTAATCAAGAACCTTTCCACCCTCGCCAGCACCAGCTTTCGTCACCTGTGCGATTTTATTATTTTCAATTACAATGTCAATCTCTTCCCCGTTCACACGTTTCACATTACGTAGTACGAATCGTTCTGTCATTGTACTTCCACCCTTTTCTATAAGAAGCCACAAGAATACGCTTACATTAAAATTTCATTTTATATGTCTTTCACACGTTTAGCGTAACACAAAAAAAGGGAGAAGTAAATATAACGTTATAATGTTTAAAGGTGAAATAAAAGATACTCCTCAAAATAATGATAGTACAGGAATTTATATCAACGCTTCAACAAGGAATATCGATTTACCGACAAAAAACGCCAATCCCCTTCTTATATACGAAAAGGCTGCTCCAAAAGGGAACAACCTCTTTATCTATTCCTGAACCGTCACGATAACCCCATCCATATTATTCCCCGAAATTTCATACTGCTTATTCGCTGGAACATTCACGTTCATACGATCTGAAACTTTATAATAAGAAACCGTATATTTCTTACCTTCAACATCAGTTGAAACTTCTTTTTTCTCTTTTAAGAAGTCCAAATATTCCTCTAATGTAATTTTCTCCTTTTGCATAATCGCACTATGAGGTAATCCGACATAGCGTATATGCCACGGCTCATATTGAATGCCTGTAATATGACTTTTATTTTTCGGATAACGTAAAACAAAGCCATGCTTCCATACGTTCTCTTCAATCCACTTTCCTTCAGGGGCTCTCTCCATTTTCTTTTGCGTAGATCCAATGTCGAGTGATAATCCTAAATTATGTTCACTATATCCTGCTGGAAGTGCATAGTCAGATCCCATTTCTTTATACAATTTACTTTGCTCTTTAAAATCTCGATACCCGCTACTCATTAAGAAATGCTGTACTCCATCTTTTCCAGCTGCATCGACAACGTTCAAAAAATTTTTCACAACACCCTTTGATAAGCGAAGATTTCTATCAAATATGACGTAACCTCTTACTAATTCACTATTGTGATTTACATTTATAATGTCAGACCTAATACTATCTTTTTTAACTGGGTAATCTTTATTAACTAATAATAGATCCCCTTTATAAATTTCTTCTTTTGTAATCTCTATCTTTTCCGTATTCGCAGCTCTTACCGTATTATCTTTGTCAGCAATTTTAACATCGATCTCTTTTTGAAATAACGGTGATATATAAAAACCTACACAGATTGTACATGCTATAAATAGAGAAATAAATACCCACTTTTTCATTTCTAGTTCCTCCTTAACGTAACTTACGTATAGAATAGAAAAAACTATTAAAATAAAAAGTGGGGTAAAGTTTAAATTTTTATTAAATTGCTTCACTCTCTTCTTTTGGCAATCTCACTTCAAATATCGTCCTAATCACATTACTTTCAGCAGAAATCTTCCCATCATGCTGTTCAACAATATTTTTCGCGATAAACAGTCCAAGGCCTGTACTACCTTGTTGCTCTGACCTTGCTTTATCACCTGTATAAAACATATCAAAAAGATACGGTAAATCTTCTTCCGGAATGCTATCTCCGTAATTAATAATTTGTACGACTACCTCTTCACTCTCAATATATCCGTTCACATCGACAAACTTTCCATCATACCCGTAACGAATCGCGTTCGTTAAAAGATTTTCAAATACCCTCGCTAATAATTTTCCATCACCGCTAATAGGTAAATAAGAATCCATGTTCAATCTCGCTTCTAAACCCTTTTTCTCTAATAACGGATACAATTCTTCCTCTAACTGTATAAGCAATTCACTTATATCAATTGGTCTTTTGTCCAGCTGCAACATCCCATAATTCATTCTCGTAATTTCAAATAATTCATCAATTAAACTTTCCAGCCTTTCGGATTTCGTAAAAGCGATTGTGGAAAAATGTTTAATTTGTTCTTTCGTCAAATTCTCATCTTTAAGAATTAAATCTAAATAACCTAAAACAGATGTTAACGGCGTTCTTAAATCGTGAGCTAAATTAACAATGAGCTGGTCTTTACTACTTTCCGCAAAGTCTCCTCGTTCAACCGCTTCCTTTAATTTTTCACTCGCTACATTTATTTCACGTGCGATATATCCAAACTCATCATTAGATGAAACGCGCACTTCATTTGTAAAATCACCGTTTGCCAAATGATGAATTCCGTTTGAAATCTCATCAAAATATTTTAAATACGGCCTAGTAAGGAAGAAGAAAAACATAATGGATAGAGGAATGAAAATAATCAAAAAGAAATTAACATCCCCAATTTGTCTTACCATTGAACGGAATTGGGCTAATGGATCCTCAAAACGAACGACTAATTTATAATAAATCCGTAATCCTTCATAAATGATATACGTTACGCCACCAGCAAATATCATACTTAACGCAAATAGCATAACCATCTTCGAGCGAAAGCTTCTCATCTTTTTAGCCATTGAAAGTATACCCTACTCCCCAAACTGTTTTTATTAACTTATTCTTTCTTTTATCTTCCCCAAGTTTTTTCCGCAACGTACGAATATGTACCATAACCGTATTTCCGCCTTCATAATAATCATCTGCCCATACTTGCTGAAAAATATTTTCCACATTGTACACTTTCTTCGGATGGCTCGCTAATAAATATAAAATATCAAACTCTTTCGGTGTTAATTCAACTTGTTCTCCGTACACATTCACTGTTCTTCGCTCAGGATCAATAACGACTCCGCCTACCTCTAAAGCAGATTTATTCTCCGCTACCTTCGGCTGATTTAACGTAAGAAATCGGCGTAATTGTGCATTTACACGTGCGACTAATTCAATCGGTGTAAAAGGTTTCGTCATATAATCATCTGCACCTAATACTAAACCTGTCACCTTATCAAAATCAGACGTTTTCGCACTTAAGAAAATGATTGGCATATGGTGCTTCGCGCGAATTTGGCGCGTCACTTCATAACCATCCATTTTCGGCATCATAATATCTAAAACCATTAAATCGATTGGCTGCGTTTCAATAATATGAATTGCCTCTTCTCCATCAGCTGCTTTCACGACGTGGTAACCTTCTTTTTCTAAATGTATCTCAATTAAATCAGCAATTTCTGCCTCATCATCCGCTATTAAAATTGAAATGTTCTTCATTTTACTCCCCCTTTACCCCGCTATTTGCGGGCAGTAAGACTCCCACCTCAAAATTCGGGTGAATCAAAGAAGTTAGGTGGAAGATCAACTGCCCATAAAAGCCCGATTGGT
>NZ_WIPE01000090.1:0-10751 GCF_009760835.1 Bacillus sp. EE-W1
TTGCTCCCGTTTCTCCTGTCGCTCCTGTCACTCCAGTTGAGCCTGTCGCCCCAGTATCTCCTGTTACTCCTGTCGCCCCGGTTGCTCCTGTCGGGCCAGGTGGTCCACCAGATGGACCTGTTACTCCCGCAGGACCTGATGGCCCCGTTGGGCCGGTCGGTCCTGCTGGTCCTCCAGATGGGCCTGTTACCCCTGTTGGACCGGTTACTCCTGTTGGGCCTGTAGTCCCTTCCCCTGTCGCACCTGTTGCTCCCGTATCTCCTGTTGCCCCCGTCGGACCTTGGATTCCTTGAATTCCTTGTGGACCTTGCACTCCTTGTGCGCCCGTCGCTCCTTGAATTCCTTGTACTCCTTGCACTCCTTGTGGCCCCATCGGACCGGTTGGACCTATCTCTCCTTGTACACCTTGCATTCCTTGGGGCCCCTCTGGACCTGTTGCTCCTATTTCCCCTTGTATCCCTTGAATTCCAGTTGCTCCTTGTGCTCCAGTTGCTCCCGTTATCCCTTGCACACCTTGTATTCCCTGAATTCCTTGTGGACCTTGTGGGCCTGTTGCTCCTACCGGTCCTTGAATGCCTTGTATCCCCTGAGGCCCCTCTGGACCCGTTGCTCCAACTGGCCCTTGAACACCTTGTATTCCTTGCGGGCCCTGAAGTCCCTCTGGGCCTTCTGGACCGGTTGGACCTATCTCTCCTTGTATCCCTTGGATTCCAGTTGCTCCTTGTGGCCCAGTCGGACCTATGTCACCTTGCGGACCTTGGATTCCCTGTGGGCCTTGTGCTCCTGTTCCCCCTGTCGCTCCTTGGATTCCTTGAGAACCTTGTGGGCCTTGAATTCCTTGTGGGCCGGTTGGACCTATGTCGCCTTGTGGGCCTTGAATCCCTTGCGGACCTTGATCTCCAGTGGACCCCGTTACTCCTTGAATTCCTTGCGGACCTTGAACACCTTGGGGACCCGTCGGACCTATCTCTCCTTGCACTCCTTGGATTCCTTGCGGACCTTGTAAACCCGTCACTCCGGTTGCTCCCGTTTCTCCTGTCGCTCCTGTCAATCCAGTTGAGCCTGTCGCCCCGGTATCTCCTGTTACTCCTGTCGCACCTGTTGCTCCTGTCGGGCCAGGTGGTCCACCAGATGGACCTGTTACTCCCGCAGGACCTGATGGCCCCGTTGGGCCGGTCGGTCCTGCTGGTCCTCCAGATGGGCCTGTTACCCCTGTTGGACCGGTTACCCCTGTTGGGCCTGTAGTGCCTTCTCCTGTCGCCCCAGTTGCTCCCGTTTCTCCTGTTGCCCCCGTCGGACCTTGGATTCCTTGAATTCCCTGCGGCCCCTGCACTCCTTGCGCTCCCGTCGGACCAGGAATTCCTTGAACACCTTGTACTCCCTGTGCTCCCATTGGACCTGTTGGACCTATCGCCCCTTGAGCACCTTGCACTCCTTGAGGCCCCTCTGGACCCGTTGCTCCTATTTCCCCTTGTATCCCTTGAATTCCAGTTGCTCCTTGTGCTCCAGTTGCTCCCGTTATCCCTTGCACACCTTGTATTCCCTGAATTCCTTGTGGACCTTGTGGGCCTGTTGTTCCTACCGGTCCTTGAATACCTTGTATCCCCTGGGGACCCTCTGGACCCGTTGCTCCAACTGGCCCTTGAACACCTTGTATTCCTTGCGGGCCCTGAAGTCCCTCTGGGCCTTCTGGACCTGTTGGTCCTATATCACCCATCGGACCTTGGATCCCTTGAACTCCTTGTGGTCCCGTTTCTCCTGTTGGACCCGGTACTCCTTGTATACCTTGTGGACCTTGATCTCCTGTCGCCCCTGTTACACCTTGAGGCCCTATAGCTCCCTGTATACCTTGTGGACCTTGATCCCCTGTTGCTCCCGTTACCCCTTGAATACCCTGAACTCCTTGGATTCCTTGTTCACCAGTTACTCCCGTCGGACCAGGAATACCTTGAATACCCTGCGGACCTTCTGGACCTGTTGGTCCAATTGGCCCTTGAACCCCTTGTATTCCTTGCAAGCCCTGTGCTCCTGTTTCTCCTGTACTTCCAGTCGGTCCTGTATTTCCCGTTACTCCAGTTACACCTGTACTTCCTGTTACCCCTGTATTTCCCGTTGCTCCCGTCGCACCTGTACTTCCACTCGGTCCACCTCCTGGACCTGTCGCACCAGTTGCCCCCGTCGGACCTGGTGGTCCTCCAGATGGACCCGTTATCCCTGTTGGACCTGTTATTCCAGTTGGGCCTGTAACCCCTTGACCAGTTGCTCCTGTTGTCCCCGCACTTCCACTCGGTCCTTGTGGTCCTTGTATCCCTTGTGCCCCTTGTATTCCTTGTGGACCGGTTGCACCTGGTACCCCTTGCACACCTTGAATTCCTTGAGGTCCCTCAGGTCCAGTCGCTCCAATCGGACCTTGTAACCCTTGTATCCCCTGTATACCTTGTGTCCCAGTCGCTCCTGTTGGACCAATCGGACCTTGCAACCCTTGCACTCCTTCTGGTCCTGTCGCTCCTGTAGCTCCCTGTGCTCCCCTCAATCCTTGCGGCCCCTGCTGTCCTTCTGGACCTGTTGCACCTATTGGTCCAACTGGTCCTTGTATCCCTTGCACACCTTGAGGTCCTGTCGGGCCCATCTCCCCCATCGGACCTTGTAATCCTCTTGGTCCTTGAGGGCCAGTCGGACCTTGGGGACCGGTTGAGCCAGTAATCCCAATGCCAGTAAATCCCGTTGGAACGGGTGGAAAGGTAGGACCAATAAGATTTGGTGAAATTCTGAAATTAGAGTTTAATGAATGTTTTTTATCGCGCTCTCTCACACTTTCACCACCTGCACACCATCTTTTTTACATGAAACAAACCTCTTCTTCTTAATATGTATTTACAAAAACAAACTCAAAGACTATTTTTATTTGAAATAATAAAAACTCCCTTAAATCCTTAAGGGAGTCCAGCAATTGAATCCATATTATCTGTATTAGGGACAGCTTGTGCTATACTCGATGCATTTACACTTTGCCCCATATTTGTTCCTGTTACAGTACCGGCAGGAGTGCCTCTTGTATATGTTGTCGTCACCGAATCACCCGGCTGTAAACAAAGCTTCGTCTCCGTCCCTATTACTGTAACAACGTCAATCCAAGTGCACCCCATTGAGCCACTATACGATTTCGTAGCAGTAAATGACGTATCACTCAAATTATCACCAGTAAATATATTCCCAGTGTTATTCACAATAACAAACTCTTTTATATGAGCAGGCATAATTACACTCTACCTTTCCTCTATGAACCTAATGTACGTGTACTCGTTGCTAATGGCGGAAGAAATACTGATGTTCGAATCACCGCTTCTGGCTGCCTTTTCCCATTTAAAAAAATAGCCGCACTCGATCCTCCAGCACCTGCATATATTTTTGCTACAGCTAAAGGTGAGATATCATAACAGTCACCGACATTAACAGCCCCTGTATTATTAATAATTTTTACTTTCCGCAAGTTAATCCCCATTTACCTATCCCCCTTTTGTACACTGTATGCAAAAGAAAAAAACTTGAAACAAACACGTTTCAAGTTTTTTTAGCTACTTATTTCGTTTCACCTTCATATTGAAGCATACCGCCAACCATGTTCATTGTTTTAAATCCTTGCTCATTTAAATAATGGCATACATTTTCACTGCGCATTCCCGAGCGACAAATAAAGATATATTCATTCTCTTTATCAAAGAAATCTACTTTATTTGGGATATCACCCATTTTAATATGTACAGCTTCTGGAATTTTCCCTGCCGCTACTTCTTCATCTTCCCTTACGTCTACTAAAAATAACGTTTCTCCATTTTCTAAACGCTCTTGCACTTCTTCTGTAGTAATTGTTTTAACTTCTGTCATATGTCGTTCCTCCTTATATACAATAAAACCTTTAGTCTCTTCCTTAAACAAGCATATCTAGTCAATTTTAGCATGCGAAAGAAAGAACGCAAAGAATGGAAATTTTATTTCTCAATTTTCTCGCAAAACTTATTCTTTACAAACATAACTCGTGCATTGTATCCTCAATATACTTGTTTTATGAAAGGAGCCAATGAAAATGACACTTTTTCTTTTCATTACGGGCATCATTTTCTTAATCGCCGCAATTATTGCACTTAGTATGAAGAATAATAAAAAGATAAAATCACCACAAGAAATGTCATTCTTATTTCTATTGCTTAGTATCGCATTCTTCGGTATAGCAATTGCCACATATATTTTCCGTCTACAAATCATGTAAAAAAAGGTGCCTACTACATACATCGCACCTTTTTCACACCATTTATTTTCTACACCAAACTAGATACTTTCCGATTTAAAAATTCATAAACTTTCTTTTCAAATAAATGAATATCAAATGCTCCTGCCATATGCCCATTTATACTTTCTATCTCATACACTTCCGCATACTTCCCTTGTTTTTGCAAAATGTCTACCATTTTATAATTATAGCGTGACGGCTGAAGCAAATCTTGTTTGCACGGAATCATAAGTACATTTGCTTCTATGTTAGAAAGCGCCTCTTCTAAAGACGAAAATCCATGCGCAATATCATGTAATAAAACTGCTTTCGCAGTGTATATCCACGAATTTGCATCTACTAACTCTATACTTCTATATGTCACTTTATTTATTTCTTTCTCAAATGATGTTAATGCAGCAAATGTTTCATAAGGTTCTTTCTCTACACTATTACGAGGGAATGTCGTTTCATAAAAATGCTCATCAAATGCGTTCATAAACATCATTCTATTTGCTAAATGAAGTCCCTTCATTGGCTGATCTTCTCCATATTTTCCGCCCTTCCAACTTGGATCTAGTTGAATAGCCTCAATTGCATTTTGCGCTACATTTACCGACGTAATAATTGGATTTTGCGGGTTCGTAATAACACCAATCATCCGCTCTACCATATGAGGATAATGAACAGCCCATTGCTGCGCAATCATCCCACCAGCTGACGGTCCCATTACAGCATGTAACCTTGAGATTCCCATATCTTTTATTAACTCATATTGCACACGAGCTACATCAAGAAATGTAAAAACCGGAAAATCCATCGCATATTCATCTCCAGTTTTCGGATGAATCGATTTCGGTCCCGTTGTAAACACATAAGGGTTCTTAACCTGCACATTACAAAGATTATCAGTACATATAACAAAATATTTATTTGTATCAACTGCTTTTCCCGGTCCAATTAAACCATCCCACCAACCAGACTCCTCATCATGCGCTGTATATTTCCCTGCCGCGTGACTCGTTGCACTAAAATAATGGCATACCAAAATCGCATTTGACCTTTCTCTATTTAAAGTACCATACGTCTCATACCCCATTTGAACAGGAATTCCCCTACCATTTTCAAACGTAAACTCTCTTAAAACAAACTTTTCCTTTTTTACAAATTGCACAGACTCGCCCTCTTCCCGCCATAGTATGAACTGCTGCTTACTAAAGGATTTTTTCTATGCAAACTAATCTCCTCCTTCTTTTCATAAATAAATAAATGAATAATATACAAAATTAGCCACAAAATAGCATTATATTACACAATCAAAGAGGGCATACATATGATTTGGAATTGGCTACGTAAGAAAAAAAAATCAAATACGACAGAGAAAAACGAAACAGATAACTCGGAGCAACAGCCTAACAACCAAGAGAATGATAACAAAGAACAGACTAGAAGTATGAAACATAATAAAGATAGCAATAGCGAGCAAAAAAAAGAGGAACACAAAGAGCCTTCTCAGGATCAGCAGCAACAACATTCTAAACAAAACGACTCAGATCAGAATCAACAACAAAACTCTAAACAAGACAACTCGAATCAGAATCAACAACAAAACTCTAAACAAAACGACTCGAATCAGAATCAACAACAATACTCTAAACAAAACGACTCGAATCAGAATCAGCAACAACATTCTAAACAAGGGAACTCGGATCAAGATCAGCAGCAAAACTCTGGAAATAATAGTATTTATGATTTTACGAAACCAGAAAAAGACCGGATTCACTCTCTACAAGATTTAATAGAGAAACTCAAAAAATCTAGCGATTTTGTTAATTATCACACATCTGACGATGAAACGATGCCTTATTGGATTTCTTACTACCGCCCTTCGCTTGATGGAGAGAAATTACAAAAGTATTTAATGCCTACTCTTTTAGAACGACCTAACGCTTCACTAGAAGAGCTAAAAGAACATATTCCAATGAGCGGTATTACAATTACGAACGATTTACAAAAAATTGAGGATATGGTGTTAAAGGGACATGCAATTATTCAATTGAATCAGCAAGACCAAAAGTGTATGCTTGCAAACATTGCAATTGATACGTATCGGGCACCAAGCCCTCCTTTAAACGAATCGACTGTTATCGGTCCTCAAGAAGGTTTCGTAGAGGATATTGATACAAATATTAATTTAGTTCGAAAACGTCTTCCTGTTTTAGATTTACAAACAAAAGAAATGATTGTCGGCGAGTTTTCCAAAACAAAAGTTGTCATGATGTATTTAGACAACCTCGCTGAAAAAGAAAATGTAGATTTTCTCGAGGAGTCATTACGTGCTCTTGAATATGATCAAATTAATGATAGTGCTTATATACAAGAACTAATGGGTGAAAAGTCGATTTTCCCTCTCTATATCAATACAGAACGTACTGATAGAGTTACAAAAGCACTCATTGATGGGAAAATTGCTATTTTTGTGGATGGTTCTCCAAGTGTTCTACTTACGCCAGTATCCTATTTCGATTTTTTCATTTCACCAGAAGACTATAACGTTTCTTGGCTATACGCTACATTTTCAAGGATTTTAAGATTAATTGCCGTTCTATTTTCAATTTGTGCTACACCGTTATATGTTGCAGTTTTAAATTATCATTATGAACTTATTCCAAGTGATTTACTTGAAACCTTGATTTTATCAAGGGCACAAGTACCGTTCCCACCTTTAATTGAAGCACTATTTTTAGAACTTGCAATCGACTTATTGAGAGAAGCTGGCGCGAGGTTACCGATGAAAGTTGGTCAAACACTCGGGATTGTAGGCGGTATCGTAATCGGGCAAGCATCTGTACAAGCTGGTTTAACGAGTAATATTTTATTAATTATCGTTGCCTTATCAGCACTTGCTTCCTTTATTACACCTATTTATAAAATGGGTAATGCAGTTCGATTACTACGCTTTCCATTTCTTATGTTTGCAGAAATAGGCGGATTGTTCGGGATTTCTCTTGGATTTATCTTCTTATTTACGCATCTATTCAGACTTACTTCCTTACGTAAGCCGTACGCTTTGTTTTATCCGACAAGACAACAGTCGGTTAAGGACTCTTGGATTCGTTTTCCTTTAACGATGATTGATACAAGGGATGTACAAGCGAGGCCACAACATGTAAAAAAATCAGCAAAAGGAATTTCAACAAAACATAGATCAGACTTTGATGATTAAAGAACGAGGTGCATCGATGAGTAAAGTTCAAGAAAAATATCAAATATCTCCTGTCTTTGTCTTCTTCTTAATTCACGGTGCACAGTTTGGAGCTGGCGTTCTCGGCTTCGCTCGAATTACTGCCAAGGCCGCTGGATACGATGGCTGGATGGGCGTTCTAATCACAGGAATCTGTATCCAGATTCTTATATGGATGATGTATTTTTTATTAAAAGAAACAAACGGTAATTTAATCGACTTACATCGGCAAACATTTGGAAAGTGGATAGGGAATGTCTTTAATATCATCTTTGCAGCCTATTTTTTAATCGTCAGTATTTCGGTTATTCGAACGTATGTTGAAATTATTCAAGTATGGATGTTCCCAACTGCTTCCACGTGGATGTTAACACTCTTTTTGTGCTTAGTTAGCTATTACATTATTTCTTCTGGATTTCGTGTAATTACCGGTATTTGCGTCATCTCTGTTGGTGGTACATTAGGATATTTATTTCTAAGCTTATTCGTTTTGAAATATTCACATTGGGATAATTTACTACCTATATTCACACATTCTTTTTCAGACATTTTAAAATCCGCTCAACTGTCAATCTACAGTATGACCGGTTTTGAGATTTACCTCATGGTGTATCCATTTGTGAAAAAGCCTATGCAATCTCATAAATACGCCCAGCTTGGAGCACTATTTTCAAACCTTCTATATTTATTTAGTACCCTTTTAGCCTTTTCGTTTTTTAGTGAAAAACAATTATTAAAAACGATATGGGCCCAACTTTCTATGACCCAAGTCATTCAATTACCATTCATAGAAAGGCTAGAATATATTGCAATTTCAGCTTATGCCCTCGTTATTATTACAAGTTTTATTCTACCTTTGTGGGCGGCAATGAGAGCAACTCACGAAATATTCCGTGTAAAACAAAGAGGTGTTTTAATCGCTTTTATCATTATCACCCTCATTGTTTCACAACTTTTAACAAACAGACACGATATTAATAATTTTATTAGTAATGCATCAAAGGGGAGCTTTTGGCTCATTTATGTATACATCCCAATCCTATTTATCATTGTGTGGGTGAAAAGAAAATGGAAAAAATCAAAAATAAATTAATACTTATCTCTTGTATAACACTCTTCAGTCTAACTGGATGTTTACAAAAAAATATTATCGATGACGTACACCTTATCCAAGGAACTGTCTTTGATGTAGCAAAAGATAATAAAATAAAGGTAACATTTGTTTGTCCTATTCAGCAAAAAGGGAACAAAGTTCAAGTTTTTGAAGGAACAGCAAATGCTGTAAAACAAGTAAAAGCAGATACATCTTTAGAGTCTTCTCAACCATTTGCTAGCGGGCAAATGCGAGTTGCTCTATTTACCACCCGAATTGCTAAGAAAGGAATGGTTGCTTCCTTTGATACATTAATTCGCGATGTAAACATTGGGAATGCTTTATATGTTGCTTTACTTGAAGGTAACGGTACTGAACTTTTAAAAGGAAAGTACACGACTTCATCCAACGTTGCAATTTATATAAAAAAAATGCTAGAACATAATATGGAAACCGGTCCTTTACCAACAGATAATCTACATGTAGGAGCATTCCGTTATTATCAAGAAGGGCAAGACTACTATATTCCAATTCTAAAGAAACATGGTGATAAAATAAAAATCACCGGAATTGGTCTTTTTAAAAAGGATAAATATGTTGGTAAAATTGTGGAAAAAGATATGTTTGTATTCAAAGGACTTTTAGAGAAACATAAGTTGGATTCACATGAATTTAAAGCAAATCCTGGGTACGTAATGATTAATAATATTCGTTCTGTTCCAACATACGATATAAAAATAAAAAATGGAAAGCCTTCCTTTTCCATTCATGTTAAACTTGAGGCTCGTATTCAAGAAGTATCGAAACAAATTAACTTAGAGAATGCTAAGAACACAAAAAAGATTGAGAAGGCCGTCCAAAAACAATTGGATATACAAGGTAACAAGTTAATTAAGCAATTCAAATCTTTAGGTGTCGATCCTCTCGGGCTAGGAGCTAAGTATAAGCAACATTATCGCCCATTCAAATTAGAAGAGTGGAAACAAATGTACAAAGATGTTCCAGTTACTATAAAATACACCGTAAATATTACAAATTCTGGTGTAATTGAATGAGAAATGATTGAACTCCTCTCTCCAGCATGATACAACGGAAAGAGGAGTTTTTATTTTAGATAGAGAGAGAAGATATTTACGGGGGAGCTTATGTCTAAAAAATTAGTAAAGCCTATTTTAAATGGTATTTTATTTCTCGGCGTCTTTTTATTTGCTCATACATACTTAAAAAATGTTTCCTTCACACGTTATTTACTTGTCGTTATACCAATGTTGCTCGTTGGTATGTTTGGCATCGATCTTCTTTTATCCATTTTAATAAAAGAAGAAAAATAACGAGCAAGGCCGTCCCAAAAGTATTCCGGGATGGCTTTCTTTTATTAATAGGTTATGTTTTGTCGTTTAGTCGATATAATCTTTCCCTATCTTAACTAAAAGATGAAACTTTTGAACAGTCCTTTTTCATTTCATAATCACCTTATGTTACAATGAGATTCGGCACAAAGCGAGAAAGGATGAAACAACATGACAAACGAAAAAGGTTTAGATAAAGGATACGAACTTGTTGCAAAAATGCATGAAGAGTTCGGACACCCTGTGACAAATACTCCAACGAAATTAACAGAAGAACGTGCAAAAATTCGTGCTAGCTTTATGCAAGAAGAGCTAGAAGAATTTCTAGAAGCAACGACTGTTGAAGATCAATATGATGCACTAATTGACCTTATTTACTTTGCATTCGGAACGTTTGCCGAAATGGGCGTACGTCCTGATAAAGGATTCGAAATTGTAAATAACGCAAACATGGCAAAACTATTCCCTGATGGAAAACCTCGATTCCGTGAAGGTGACGGCAAAATTCTAAAACCAGAAGGCTGGCAAGCACCAGAACCACAACTTCGTGCTGAAATCGAACGCCAGCGCCAAGAAGCTGAAAAAAACTGCTAGGATTTCCTAGCAGTTTTTTATTATGTCTTTTTTTCTGCAATTCATTAATGACCCACGTGTCCAGCGTGCCCTGCTGCTCCACCAATGCTAGCCGCTCCCGCTGCTGCCCCTGCTCCTCCTGCTCCAATTCCACCTGTCCAAGGAGAAGATTGTTGCTGTTGATATTGTTGGTATTGTTGGTGCTGTTGGTGCTGTTGGTGCTGT
>NZ_WIPE01000090.1:10847-11100 GCF_009760835.1 Bacillus sp. EE-W1
CGTTTGATGCGTTTGATAAAGAACAGCCTGTGGATATATATGATGGTGTCCGTGGTGATGTACTTGTTGTTGATGGCCGTGTTGACCTTGGTGATGATGATGGCCGTGCTGACCTTGTTGGCCTTGGTGATGATGGTGTCCATGATGACTATGTTGACCTTGATGGTGGTGATGTACATGATGACCGTGTTGGCCTTGATGGTGATGATGTCCATGATGACCGTGTTGACCTTGATGGTGGTGATGTACATGA
>NZ_WIPE01000090.1:11110-11195 GCF_009760835.1 Bacillus sp. EE-W1
ACCATGTTGGCCTTGATGACCGTGTTGACCTTGGTGACCATGATGACCGTGTTGACCTTGATGACCGTGTTGGCCTTGGTGACCA
>NZ_WIPE01000063.1:0-29911 GCF_009760835.1 Bacillus sp. EE-W1
GGGAGTAACAGGTCCAACTGGTTTAACAGGTGCGACTGGTTTAACAGGGGCAACGGGTCCAACGGGAGTTATTGGTCCCATAACAACAACTAATTTATTATTTTACACTTTTTCAGATGGAGAAAAACTTATATATACAGATTCAGATGGGATAGCTCAATATGGTACAACACATATATTACCTCCTGATGAGGTTTCCTATATTAATTTGTTTATTAATGGAATACTTCAACCACAACCATTATATCAGGTTAGTAATGGTCAGCTAACTTTATTGGATAATCAACCACCAACGCAAGGTTCTTCAATTATTTTGCAATTCATCATTATTAATTAAAAAAGACAGATTCTTAAATAAAAAGAATCTGTCTTTTTGTTCTACATTAAAGTAGATAAACTAAGTGACGATAAATTCGATTGTAATTGGAATTCCGCCGTCTAATGCATCTCCGCCAGGAATTGTAATAGCACCAGTAGGTCCAGTAGTAATACTGGAGTTCACACTAGGTTGAAGAATGCCGTTTACATAAAAGTTGTAATACGTAAAAGTCGGAAAAGCAGCTGCAGTAGCTGGATTTGTAAGTGCAGGTATTAATATCGTTTAATTTGTTACAATGTCTGTTTGAAATTTAAATTGGCATTTGTATATAGCCCTTCCTAAGTTTATTAGGAGGGGCTATATTTTATGGGAAGATAGGTGATAAATTAATTGAGAAATTACTCTTTGTTAAGTTAGTATTTAAGAAAAATCAAAATGTATGATTTATACTTTATTATTTATGGAATAAGTTAAATGATTTAAAAAAATTACCTATAAATAAAAAAGATGAATTCTATTAAAAATAGAATTCATCCATTTCATAAACGGTATACAAGGGAAGAAAGTTATTTATCGTGAGCGTTGAAATGTTATAGTTCAAATTAGTAATAAACTATTTGTTTTTATTACAGTTACATCCTTTTTTCTTTACATAGCCTTGTTCGGCTAAATCTCTTTGTGATTGGGAATTGGAAGATTGAGAATTCGAAGACTGAGAGGATGCTGATGAACTACTATTTTTATTATTAGAGTAGTTTTTTCGATAGTTATAATTACTCATAGTACTATCACCTCCAATTAAATATATAAATAGTATATGTATGTACTCTATTAATTGTTACGAAAAAAATAGGAATGGTGGATATACAATAAAAAATCTCCTACGAATTTTCCGAGGAGATAAAAAATTGTCTATTAATGAAATAAATTAATATCCCCAGTAAAGAGGGAAATAGTATGAATCTTGGTAATATAAATTTTGTTGTGGATTAGGAGGCTGAGTTGTTGGGTTTATCGTGCCGCGGTTCTGATTACAGTTTGCTGGGGGACCAATTACTGTAGTGGATTGAATAGGGGATATCGCTTGTTTCCATTGTTGTTCATCGAGACAGTAAGTATGAGCCATCATATTAGCGGGAGTTAATCTTAAAATATCAGAACCAAAAATAACTTCTGGGGTTGGGGCATTGAAAATAGCTAATAAGTGAGTACCATCTGCTGTAGCAATTTCATAATGCCACCACGCTTGTGGAATGTTGGCAACTTGCCCTGGTTTTATCGGTAAGTTTAATATTTGGTTTGTAAAAGGATTAAGTAAGGAAACAACAGCAGATCCTGAAATACAGTAAACAAGTTCAGCTGCATTTTGATGAATATGTGGCTCTACAACATTTCCTGTACTTAAATAGATATCTAATAAAGAAGTATTTTCTAAAGTATTTAATTGTTTTATGCCAAGTACGTTTATATAATTTTGGGCATCTTTCTTAAAAAAATTACTTTTATTTAAATCATGGGTGAAATTGGTTGAGGGGGAAGTGTAGTCGATATTAGAAGTCATTTGTATTACCCGCCTTTCTTATATTTTCATGCAATTTGAATTTAGGATATGAGTCTAGTTATTGAAATGTGAAAGCGTTGCTGCTCTTCGTTTGTAAAGTGATAAAATTGTTCGTTTGAATGCACTATAATTACAAGAGTTTCATTGCGAAAAAAGGTGCTATTAATTACAATTAATGTAAAAGATAGCGCTTTTTTAATTTGGAGTACAAGGGGAGTGCAGAAAATGAACCATACTATTTTAAAAGAGTTGGAAGTTGAATTGAAAAATTACTTTCAACCGTTTTTGAATGCACCTGCAACAATAGAAGAAATTCAATATGCCGAAAGTGAAATGGGAATTGCGTTTCCAGATGAATTACGTAATCTTTATCTCGCACATAACGGTGAGGATAAATCAGGACCAGGGTTGTTTTTTGGTTTGCCATTTCTCTCGTTAGATGAAGTTTTGGATGAGTGGAGAATATGGAAAAGAATTGAAGAGGATGATTTTTTTAATTTTGATGCATTTTCAATACCAACAGAATGGATTAAGGAAAGATATGTGAATCACAATTGGATACCTATTAGTAAAGATTATGGCGGTAACAATTTAGGAATAGATGTTGATCCAGATGAAAAGGGGAAAGTGGGACAAGTTATTAATTTTGGACGAGATGAAGAAGTGAAATATGTAATTGCAAATAGAATTTCGGATTTGTTACTATTTATTTTACAAACGCTAAAAAATAAAAATTTCACCATTCATCAAGAGGAAGATTATTTATATTGGAGTTATGGTGCTAATGATAATATACATTTTTTAGACGCTTTATTTAATATTGAATTACCTGTTTTACAGCCCCAATTTATATTTCAATCTGAAAATAACGTTAATGATTGGTACGATAGTTTAGATGAGAATTGGAGATATATAGTGGGTGCATCTGAACGAGCAGACAGGTTTATTAGAGAGAAGAGATTATATTTAGGTGGAAAAGGGTTAGTAGATATTAGTCCATTACAAATGTGTACAGAAGTGAGAGAACTAATTTTATCCGGAAATGAAATTCAAGATTTAGCAGGATTAGAACGAATGAATTCTTTAAAGAAGTTATATTTAGTTAATAATCCGGTTCAAGATTTAACGCCAATCATACATCTAAAACACTTACAAGAAATGAATATAAAGAATACGAAGATAAATAATTTATCGGAACTTGTAGAAATGTCATCATTAAAAAAATTAAATATTACACATACTAGTATTCAAGATTTTTCGTTGCTACCGCAGTTTCAAAAATTAGAATCACTTTCTGTACATATTTCAAATCGTGAGCAGCTCTATGCGATTTCGAAAGTAGATAATTTAAAGCATTTATATATTTTAGGTTTAGAGAATGTTAGTGAATTGGATTTGCTTGTTTTGCAAAATTTAAATAAGTTAATCACAATTGAATTTGAAAATAGCATCATTGCTAATTTAAATTGTTTTCAACACAATGCGTCAATTCAAAATATAAAATTGACAGATACAAAGGTAAAGGATGGAGCGGCATTAGGTAAAATGAATGGGCTAAAGGAATTAGAATTAGATGGCGCAACAATTGATAACCTTGAAACGATTTGTTGTTCGCATTCATTAGAAATATTTACAGGAACGTTTGAACAATTTTTTATGTTAAAAGACTCGTTTGATAGAAATATAGATTTTTCAAAAATAATTGGAGGAATGAGTGAAGAAGAAAGTGAAATTTGGCACCAGCATGTAATTGAATAGAAAATAACATTATTATGTAAATAAGTTTGTTTGTAGAAGGTGTAACTGTTTGACAGTTGATACTGCAATAAAGTGGTTAGGTGAAATAAATTATGTGTAACTGAATGTCACATCCCCCCTTAATCGTTCGTCTTGTATGTAAAACGTATAAGGAGGGATTTTATTATGAAAAATTTTGATGTAGCAATTGTTGGTGGTGGGCTTGCTGGATTAACAGCATCTATATATTTAGCGAAAGCTGGAAGGAAAGTTATTGTATTAGAAAAGTCCAGTCACTTCGGTGGCCGAGGGATGACTATAAATAAAAATGGCATTTGTATGAATCTTGGTGCACATGCTTTATATAGAGGTGGAGAAGCGTTTATAACTTTTAATGAGTTAGGTATGAACCTTCCATGTGGGGTCCCATCTACAAAAGCACATGGAATATGGAAAGGGGATATTTATACCATTCCAACAGATTTTCGTTCTATTTTATCAACACCGTTACTTTCATGGTCTGCAAAAGTCCAGTTCGCTCGTCTAATGATTCATTTAGGAAACTTAGATGTAGGAAAAGTTCCGAAAATGAGCCTAACTACATGGGCAGAAAATGAAATTAAAGATCCAATGGTTCGAAATATATTTTATGCATTATGCCGAACAACAACATATACGTATGCTCCTACAATACAATTAGCATCTTCTGTACTAAAGCAAATACAGCTTTCTATGAAAGAAGGAGTACTTTATGTAGATGGCGGTTGGGAGACGATAATAACAAATTTAAGGAATATAGCAAGTACTAGTGTTGTGCAATTTCTGGCTAAAAAGCATGTTTTGAAAATAGAGCATTGTGAAGGGAAACAAAGAATACAATGTTTTGACGATGAAGTATTTGAAGCAGGTGCAGTCATTGTAACAACTCCACCGAAAGAAGCTTGTAAAATTATAAAAGGTGCGGAAGGAACAAGTTTGCATAGATGGAGTGAACAATCAGTACCGGTTACCGTTGCTGCATTAGATATTGGTTTGAGACGATTACCCAATCCTACACATCAATTTGTATTAGGCTTAGATCAATCTATATTTTTCACGAATCAATCGAGAGCAGCTAAATTAAGTGAAGATGGATCAATTGTAGTGAGTCTAATTAAATACCATAACTCTGTACTAGAGCTGAATCATATTCAAGAAGATAAAGAACAGTTAGAAAATGCAATGGAATTGTTACATCCGAATTGGAAAAGAGAAGTTGTTGCACAGCAATATTTACCGAAAATAACGGTAGTATATGATTTTCCTCATATTGACCGTGTTGAAAAACCTGGCCCTAACATACCTGGAATGCCAGGTGTTTACGTTGCAGGAGATTGGGCTGGGCATGATGAAATATTAGCTGATGCTGCGGTGGCAAGCGGAAAGCGTGCAGCGTTACACATATTAAAGCAATCCGAAAGTGAGGCAATTCACCATGGAAACGGAGCAATTATATGAAACGTATCAATCATTATTATTTTCGTTAGCATATAGAATCCTTGGGAGTGTTATGGATGCTGAAGATATCGTCCATGACGTATTTATATCACTTAATAATATGGAGGACGTTCAATCTATAGAAAATATGAGAGCCTATTTATGTAAAATGGTAACAAATCGCTCAATTGACAAATTACGTTCGGCAGCACATAAACGGAACGTATATGTCGGAATGTGGTTGCCAGAGCCATTTGTGGAAGAGGTTGATGATCCATCAGAGTCATTTGTAATGAAAGAATCAATTTCTACGGCATATTTATTACTTTTACAACAATTTTCTGAGGTAGAGAGAGTTGTGTTCATATTAAGAGAGGTTTTCAGTTATGAATACGAAGAAATCGCTTCAATTGTAGATAAGAGTAGTGCGAACTGCCGAAAAATCTTTCAACGTGCACGAAAAAGTATTTTGGATAAGCCGAAGCAGTCAACATTAAGTACGAAGAAGATGGCTGCCTATGTGGAGAAATTTGTATCATCATTGCAGTGTGGGGATGCGCAAGGCATGTTAGAAGTATTAAAAACAGATGCGATATTAAAAGCTGATGGTGGTGGTAAAGCTACAACTGCAATCCATCCAATCTATTCTGCAGATAGAATTATACGTTTATTCTTTGGAATTGGGAAGAAGTTCTCGGAAGAGTACAATGTTGATTATAAGATGGTAAATGGTGCCCCAGGTGTTATTGTTAAAGTAAATAATAAAGTGACTTATGTACTTTCATTTACATTTGAAAATGAGAAAATCTCAAACATTTATATGATGGTTAATCCTGAAAAACTTATGCACTTAAATGTAACAGTATAAAAAAAGACGCATTTCTTTAGAAGTGCGTCTTTTTTTTATTTCTCTAACATTTCAAGAGGTACATCTTTTTCGCCTGCTACCTCAAATTTAATTTCCCCATCTTCTTCATAAATACGTGAAATAATCGGTATAGTAATCATTAATTTTTTATGCTGTTTGCGCTTTCGAGCAGCATCTAAGCTAATCACGTTCATTGTAAGCATCCTTTCTTCTAGAAATATATAAACAAAAGAAAATGCGTCCGGAAAGGGCGCTTAATTGAATTTGAAATACCGATTCATTTAATTGGGGTTTATATTTTTTAATAACTGCAATTGAATTAAAAATAGTATGAATGGAATAATTGCACGTAGAAATTAACTTTACCAAAAAACGAAACAATATGCTATAAAAAAATTCAAATCTTTGTCATATAACGAGAAAAAGGTTTTTGTTTCGCATATAATGAAAGTAGACGGGCAGCAAGAGCTTTTTCATCATATTGCTTTGGAAAGGCGATGAAAAAATGGATACGTTAGATTCATTATTATTTCAACTTGAACAATATGGAGAAGAGCATGATCGAAATAAAAAAACACGGGAAGAAAAGTTACGGAATATTACTCGTGAGATGGGGCAGTTTTTATCGATTTTAGTAAAAGGGTGTAGCGCAAAAAACATTTTAGAAATCGGAACTTCTAATGGATATTCTACATTGTGGTTAGCTAATGCGGTAGAAGAAACAAATGGAAATGTAACAACTGTAGAGCTTTCTTCAGAACGAGTTGGAGAGGCACTTGTCAATTTTGAAAAGGCAAACCTTTTACTAAGGATTGATGTTCATAATCAAGAAGCAGGGGCATTTTTAGATGCGCAATTAGATCACTCATTTGATTTTATTTTCCTAGATTCAGAGCGTACGCAATACATGTGGTGGCTTGAGCATATAAAACGCATTTTACAACCAAAGGGTTTTCTTATTGTTGATAACGCAACCTCTCATGCAAGTGAGTTAGCCGAGTTTAGAAAAATGATTGAAGAAGATGAAATGTTTGAAACGGTCTTATTGGCATTTCAAAATGGAGCATTTGTAGCGCTTAAGAAGAGTTAGGATTGAGCGTAATATAATTATCACATTGACAAAGGGTGTATGTCAAAAGATTGAGTACAGTAGGATGGGAAGGACGTAATTTATATACGTAACATACGAAGAATCCGCCTTCAGCATGTTGTTCTCTAGGTCTTAAGTCTGAGGAAAATAATGTTGAGAACAGGTATACTTATAGTAAGAAACAGGGAATGACTGCATAAACAGGCATTTCTAAAAAAATCGATTTCAAGCAGTTAGAATGTATATGAAATACGATATAATAGATGAAATATAGTGCATATAAATTCGCACATATAAATAAAGGAGCGATTTTGTTGACTGAACTCGAGAAAAAAGAACCTGTATCCATTGTGAAAGATAATAATGTAGAAGTAGTAGTAGATACAGTTATAAAAGATCAAGAATTAGAGGAACTGAATAAAGAAGCTGATCTTTATGTACAAAAATTAAATAGCGAGCAAAATACGGATTTATCAAAAGTATTGTCACAGCTAGGAGATTTAGGGGATAAAGAGCAACAAGCAGCAGGACAAACGTTATCAGCATTAAAACGTCCTGTAACAGCGATGATGAATGGAAAGAATGAAGAAATTCCAAATACATTGTTAGAATTACGCAAAGTGGTATCAGAGCTTGATCCGAATTCATTAAAAGCAAGTGGTATGAAGAAAATTATGTTTAAAGTATTCAAGAAAAATCCACTTGAAACATACGTGCATAAATATCAATCTATAGATAAACAAATTGAAGAGATTATAAGATCCCTTCTAATTGGTCGTGACAACTTACAAGAAGATACAGTTGGTCTTGAAATGCTTAAAGAACAATCGCACGATAAAATTCACGCTCTTGATAAACAAGTATACTTAGGCAGAAAACTCGCTGGTATGCTGGAAGCTGAGAAACAAAATCCAGAACGTCAAAGAGATATTCCATTAATTAACGATGCATTAGAAAAAATTCTAGTACGTACACGAAATATGCAGCAAGCGAAAAGTGTACTATTACAATCTATCGCATCTGTAGACATTATTAAGAAAAATAATGAAAAGTTAACAGAGGCAATTCGTAATGCAATTACGATGACGCAAAACGTTGTAACAGTTTCAGCTGCTATCCAGCTAGCGTTAACAAATCAGCGTAAAACAATTGATGCAGTGAATGCGACAAATGAAGCAATTGAATCAATGGTATTAAGTAACTCACAAGCATTAAAACAAAATACAGAAGAGACAACAAAACTTCTTGAAAATCCTGCTATTAGCATGGATAAATTACGTGAATCATTCCAAAATGTATTTGCTGCGATTGAAGCTTCTGAGAAATCATCAGAACGTATTATCGAGTCAAGTAAGAAGTTTGTAGTTGAATTAGACACATTTAATGATGAAATGAAACAAAAACTCATTCAGCGTCCAAGGAAATAACAGACTTTTAGAGGAGGTGAAAAAATGAGTTTCATTCAAACAGTATTAGTACTATTGGGTACATTGCTTTTAATCGCATTTACTGTCGTTGTTTTAGTTGTATATTTCGGACGTAAACTGTATTTTTCATGGACGAAACCATATAAAAGAGCACATGATTCTTTAGATAAGTTATCGAATAAATCATTACCGTTTCTACAAGAATTTACACAACACCCACTCTTTTATCGCTGGATTCGTACGGAAGGAAAGAAAGAACAATATACATTAAACACTCTTTTCTGTGCATCGGGTCAACGTACGAGAGAGCAAGTATTCTCAATGTTACCGAAAGAAAAACAGAAAAAAGTACATGTAATGGCAAAAACAACGAAAAAACTTACAAATGAAGATATTGATGTAGCGGCGATGAAAGTAAAAGATTTTTTAAGACAAGAAACGCAGCAAACAGTAAAACCATCAGACCTTTCATTTTATAAATTGTATTTTTATGATCGATATCCAGATGCATTAAATACAATTCAAACGTATAAACGCTCAATAAACCCTTCATTACAAAGAACGGTTGATGAAATTACAATTTCAGTATTAAATGCCTTGCCGTATTATCAGGAGCAACGTATGTTTGAACAACAACATAAACTTGAAACGTTCTTAATGAAAGATTTAACAGCGATGCTATCGTTAGTCGTACAATTACCACCTTCACAACGACCAGAAAAAGAAGAAGAATTAAAAATCTACTTGCAAAATTTCCAAAAAGAAATGGAAGTAGTCGAGCGAGATATTCGTGACTCGATTGATCACGATTTAAATGTGAAGATGAGAGCAGCGACTGAGAAGTTTAAAAATAAATAAATGAAAAGCGCCTTAAAGCTATAGTTCTTAGCTTTTAAGGCGTTTTTTTATTAGTTGTTATTTTGCTTTAACGGTTGTATGACTAGAAGCAACACTTTCATTATGCAATCGATCAACTGCAGTTACTACATATGTGTAGGTTTCTCCAGAAATAGCTGTTTTATCTACATAAATCTCTCCAAGTTTTGTTTTCCTTACAGTAGTAAGTAAATGTTTTGGATTTTGTGTATCCACTTCATTTTTTCCATTCACACGGTAAATGGCGTAATAAGCAGAGTCATTCTCTCTATTATCAATGATACCTACTGCAATACCTTCATCTCTTGGAATAGCACCTTTTAAAGTCGGTTGTTTTGGTGGATCATGATCAAGCCAAGGCATAGGCGGGATTAATGCAGGATGCTTATATATGTCGTTTGTGAGTCTATCTTTAATGCCTAGAGGATTGTTATTAATATCTTTTAAGCTGAAATGCATACTACCTTTTATCTCAGGGGATAACCGGTTTAATGTAATTTGTCTTGGATATTCTTCAGGATCAGACCAAGCGGGGACAGAATTATTATTAATTTTATAGGCTGCCTGACCGATGTATAGGTGAATCGGTTTATTATGTGTTTCTTTTACCCACCAATCTACTAATATGTCATATGCAGCTGGTGTGAAACCAATATTCCAATATATTTGCGGTGTAATGTAATCAATATAACCTTTTTGTATCCATTCACGTGTATCAGCATAAAGGTCATCATAGTTTCTTTGGCCTGCAGTTGTGTTAGAGCCAGTTGGATCGTCAGCTATATTTCGCCATACGCCGAACGGACTTATGCCAAACTTTACGTATGATTTTTCTTGTTTTATAGCAGTATTTAAACCTTTGACAAGTTCATTTACATTGTCACGTCGCCAATCTTCTATATTTGTAAATTTACCGTTATTATATGCTTCGTACGTTTTTTGATCGGGGAATTGTTCGCCCGCTACTTTATATGGATAAAAATAATCATCCATATGCAACGCATCAATATCGTAATTTTGTACGATTTCTAAAGCACCTTCAGTTATAAACTTTTTCACTTCTGGAATACCAGGGTTGTAATATAATTTCCCGCCATAAGGTACAACCCAATCCGGATGTTGTTTTGCAGGGTGATTATTCGATAATCGATTTATATCGGTGTGATTCATCGTTATTCGATATGGATTAATCCATGCGTGGAATTCTATATTTCTTTTATGTGCTTCTTCAATCATAAATGCGAGTGGATCATATCCAGGGTCTTTTCCTTGTGTCCCCGTAATGTATTCAGACCAAGGACCGTAATTTGAAGGATAAAAAGCATCAGCAGTTGGTTTAATTTGTACAACGACTGCATTCATACCAGTGTTTTTTACATCGTCTAATAATCTAATAAATTCTTGCTTCTGATTTCCGACGGGTAAGCCAGTTTTTGAGGGCCAATCAATATTAAGAACAGATGCGATCCATACAGCACGTAATTCATATTTTTTATACGTAGTATTTACTTCAGCATAAGTAGAGTGAGGAGAAATGAAAGAGAAAGGAATAAAAAAGATGACGATACAACATATCACTAATAAACGTTTCATGATTATTTATACGCCTCCCTATTATATGGTTAGCTAATATGATATCCGAGGTGAGGTTGTACTTACAATTGAGAAAAATAAATATTGAAACATTAATTTAATAGGAAAAATATTTTTACTGAAATTTACTTTCAATATAACTAAATTCTTTTACTTCTTCATATGCTTGTTAGTAAAGTGAAACTTCCTTTCATCCGAAGGGGATAATTTATAAGTATAGGAGGATTAATAAATGAAGGTTTTATTCGTTTGTTCTGGAGGGATGTCCAGTGCAATTGTTGTAAACGCTTTAAAAAAAGAGGCGGAGAAAAAAGGTGTAAACATGGAAGTCCATGCCATTGGAACAAGTGAGATAGAGGAAGAAGTAAAGAATGGCTGGGACGTTGTAATGGTTGCACCTCAAGTAAGACATAGATTTGACTCTGTTAAAAAATTCGCAGAAGAGGAATCTATCCCGTGCGGTATCATACCGTCACAAGCATACACGCCGCTTGGCGGACCGACTTTATTAAAAACTGTAAATGATTTAATTAGTTAGGGGGAAGCGTTATGAATAAATTTGTCACGTTTCTTGATAGAAACTTATCTGGACCGATGGCAAGGCTTTCTGAACAGAGGCATTTACAAGCAATCCGTGATGGAGTTATTTCAGCGTTACCATTTATTATTGTAGGAAGTTTCTTTTTAATCGTAGCATTTCCACCATTACCGAAAGATAGTTTCATATCTGTTTGGGCATTAAAAAATCAAACAAGTATATTAATACCATATCGTTTAACGATGTTTATTATGTCTTTATATATAGCATTTGGAATAGGATATAATTTAGCGAAAAGTTATAAGCTAGATGCTTTATCAGGAGCACAGCTTGCAGTATGTTCATTACTATTAACATTAACGCCTGAATTAATTGATAAAAAAGGGTTTATGCTTCCGATGACAAATCTCGGGGGTCATGGATTATTCGTGACAATGATTGTTTCTATTTTATCAGTTGAGATATTAAGATTTTGTAAGACGAAAAATGTAATGATTAAAATGCCAGAACAAGTACCGCCGTCTGTTTCACGTTCGTTTGAAGCACTTATACCTGCTGCATTCGTTATTATTTTAATGAGTTTAGTAACTGTCGTTTTTAGTATTGATTTACATCATGTAGTTGATAAATTAGCGGCACCGTTAGTAAAAGCTGGTGATAGTTACTTCGGTGTAATCATTCCAGTATTTTTAATTACATTTTTTTGGTCATTCGGAATCCATGGTGTGTCGGTTGTTGGAACTGTTGCCCGGCCATTATGGGAAGTATATTTAGGGAAAAATGGTGAAGCAGTTGCTAGTGGCGCAAATCAGTTACCATTCATTTCACCAGAACCATTATACCAATGGTTTATATGGATTGGTGGTTCGGGCGCAACGCTAGGACTTGTATTAGCCATGATAGTATTTGGTAGATCGAAATATTCGAAAGCATTATCGAGAAGTTGTATTGTACCTGGTATTTTTAATATTAATGAACCTGTTATTTTTGGATTGCCAATCGTACTAAACCCAATATTAATTATCCCATTTATCATTACACCACTAGTAACAGCAACTATTGCATACTCAGCAACTGCGATGGGGTTTGTTACACCAACACATATAATGCCTCCATGGACATTACCAGCTCCAATTGGTGCATATTTAGCAACAGGTGGGGATTGGAGAGCGATTGTACTCGTATTTATAAACATAACAATATCATTCCTTATTTATTTACCATTCTTTAAAATGTACGACAAAAACATGCTTGAAATTGAGAAAAATGGTGATGGGAAATCTGTTAATCCGTAAGTTTTATATTTTATTTTTGAGTGATAGGCATTTTGTCTATCACTTCTTTCACATGAAGTCCAGAGAGGGTGAAATGGAATGAATATAAAATTTAGTTATAAAGGTGTATTTTTATTATTATTTGGAGTGATATGTGCGAATTTACTTTTCGTACCTTTATTAAGAATGCTACATTTATCACAAATGCATAGTATATGGATCGTTACAAGCATTGCGGCAAGTATTTTGCTTACAGTAGTTGTTTCTTTTATTGATGGATCGTTTGCATCAAAAACTCAGTTGTTTTTTAGATTTATATTATTTTCGATCGGTTGTACGTTTGTAACTTACATGATCGTTTTTTAGTAAAGGGGAGGTCATGCATGCTATGTATATTGCAGGGATTATGTCCGGTACTTCATTAGATGGAATAGATGTAGCACTCGTTCATATAGAAGGAAGCGGTGTAGGTTCTAAAGTTGAACTCATCCATTTTACTACTGTGCCATTTAGTAATGATATGAAAAATGAGATCCAGCAGGCATTATCAATAGAAAATTCAAATGTACAACTCATATGCAGTTTAAATTTCAAACTCGGTTTATGCTTCGCCAATGCTGTAAAGGAAGTTTGTAAAGAGGCCAATTTTCCTTTGGGACAATTAGATGTAATTGGTTCTCACGGACAAACGATTTATCATCAGCCAAAGCAAGATGGTACTATGATTCCTTCCACATTGCAAATTGGAGAACCAGCAGTTATAGCATATGAAACGAATACGACGGTTATTTCTAATTTTCGAGCGATGGATATCGCAGCAGGGGGACAAGGTGCACCACTTGTACCATATTCAGAGATTATTTTGTATCGTCATCCAACTAAAAATAGACTACTACAAAATATTGGCGGGATCGGTAATGTTACAGTAATACCAAGTCACCAAAGTGATAAAAGCGTTATAGCTTTTGATACTGGTCCAGGGAATATGGTAATGGATGAAATGTGTCAAAGGCTATTTCAGTTGTCATATGATCAAAATGGTAAGATTGCAAAACGGGGAGTAGTTATAGAAGAGATTTTGACATATTGTATGAACCATCCATTTTTGAAAATGAATCCACCGAAATCAACTGGTAGAGAACAGTTTGGAGAAGAATTTGTCAGTGAGTTATTGAAACGGTTTGAAAAACATATTAAAGAAAATATATTGACGACTGTCACGATGTTTACGGCAAGTTCAATCGTTCATCAGTATAAGGAGTTTATTCTGCCGTATTATGAAATCGATGAGGTGATTTTAGGCGGTGGCGGCAGTTATAATCGTACACTTGTTGAAATGATACGGTATGGATTGAAGGATGAAAAATGCGCCATATTCATTCAAGAAGATATAGGCTATTCTTCAGAGGCGAAAGAAGCAATCGCCTTTGCCATTTTAGCAAACGAAACGTATCATCGTAATCCGAGTAATGTTCCAAGTGCAACAGGTGCAAAGCAATCTGTAGTTTTAGGGAATATAATATTCCCTCCAATTCGAAGAGAATGAGGCGAACATATGAAATATATGATTGGAGTAGACGGCGGGGGAACAAAGACAGAAGCAATTGCATTTGATCAAGACGGAAGTGAACTTGAAAGGGCTACGAGTGGTTTTGGAAATATATTAATAGATTTTGAAGAAGCACTTTTTCATATTATGGAAGCGATTGATCAATGTCAAAAAGGTTTATTAAATGGGCATTGCGTTTGTATTTGTTTAGGATTAGCGGGTGTAAGCGGAGCAAATACAAATGAATTAACATTACGTCTAAAAAAGAAGTACGGAACACAAATTGAAGTTTTTAATGACGCAATGATTGCTCATGCAGCTGCTTTAAAAGGAAAGGATGGAATTTTAACAATTGGCGGTACAGGTGCGATTTGTATAGGAAAGAAAAGGGAAGTGTACGAGTATAGTGGGGGATGGGGACATATTTTAGGAGATGAAGGAAGCGGATATTGGATTGCATTACAATGTTTAAAGAGAATGGCAAATCAATTTGATCAAGGTGTTGCACTTTGCCCATTAAGCTTAAGAATTCAAGAAGAGTTTCAACTTTTGACATCGTCTCATATAAAAAAACTAGTATATAGTTTTTCAAAAGATAAAGTTGCAGCAATCGCACCATTCATTATTGAGGAAGCGAGAAATGGGAATGATGACGCACGTGAAATTATGGTGCAAGCGGCTACGGAATTAACGAGAATTACGTTGAATATTTACAATAAGATGCAGTTTGATTTATCAACTTCAATTGCAGTAAGTGGCAGTATATTACGTTTCGTTCCTGAAATATATGCTGAATTTAAGAAATGCTGCGAGAAAAGTATGGGAGAAGTTATATTTGTATCACCATCAGAACTAGCAGTGAAAGGAACCTATTACTTAATGAAGAATTTATATTTTAATAAATAGCTGCATGAGAATTTTTGTATGATTTGTAAAAATATGATGTTAAAATGTATAAAGGGATGTAAAGTAAGAAAAGTACAATATACATAGTCATTGAATATTGTATAAGTACTCCCATGTAGAAAGTGAATGATTACATGATTAATAGTATGCAATTTTTGTATTTGGTGGCTTCTTATTTATTTGGAAACATATTGACCGCTTATATAGTGACGAAATGGAAACATAATGTTGATATTCGGCAGGAAGGAAGCGGTAATCCTGGTGCAAGAAATATGGGGCGGGTATATGGAAAAGGGTATTTCGTCGCTACATTTTTAGGTGATGCAATCAAGGGGGCAATCGTAATTTCTATTGCAAAATACCTTTTTGAAGATTCTACATTTGTAATGTTAGCTTTACTGGCTGTTTTACTTGGACATATTTACCCGATTTTATTTAAAGGCAAGGGTGGAAAAGGTATTTCAACATTTATTGGAGGATTAATTGCATTTGATTATTTGATAGCGCTTACCCTTGTTGCTGTTTTCATTATATTTTATTTAATCTTTAAAGGATTTACTAAGCCAGGACTAATTACAATCGCTTGTTTACCAGTTTGTATGATTTTGTATTCTTACTCTATTGTTACGACTATTTTAAGTGCACTTATCATTGTACTTATTTTATATGTAAATCGAGAATGAAATGAACTTTTTATAAGTGGAGTTAATCTCCACTTATAATTTTTATTAAATACATAAAGGAGAGAAGGCATGGGGTTAATTTATAAAGTTGCTGATCAAGCTTGGGAATTTGAAAGTATACATAAGTTGAATTATAAAACATTTGTAGAAGAAATTCCGCAACATGAAGAAACGAAAGAGCGTGTTCGTATAGATCGTTTCCATGAAGAAAATACATATTTAATTTGTTTACATGACGATAAGTTAGTAGGTATGGTTACATTGCGAGGAAAACGACCATTCTCGTTAGACAATAAAATTCCAAATCTAGATTATTATTTGCAAGAACATGGAGAAAACGTATATGAAATTCGTTTACTTTCAGTAGAACGTGAATATAGAAATGGAAGAGCGTTGTTAGGTTTAATTCGCTTTTTACATCGTTATTTGCTTCTAAATGGATATGAATTGGCACTCATTTCTGCTACAACACGTGAACTACCTTTATATGAGCAAATGGGATTCAAATCTTTCCATACGTTAGTTGGTACAGAAGAAGCAGCCTTCCAACCAATGTATGTTACCCCTGCTATGTTTGAAGCATCGAGTGTTGGGGGAATTATGACGAAAGAATATACGTTTTTACCTGGTCCAGTAGATATTGAAGAAAATGTTCGAAAGGCATTTTCTACTAAGCCTATTTCGCATCGTTCTAAGTTATTTCAAGTGACGATGGACAATGTGAAAAAACGGTTACTTCACATGACAAAAGCTATGCATGTACAACTTATGTTAGGAACAGGGACGTTAGCAAATGATGCCATTGCTTTACAGTTACGTTCTTTAAAAGGGAAAGGACTAGTATTAACAAATGGGGAATTTGGTAATAGATTAGTTGGACATGCATCACGCGCGCAATTACATTTTGATATGTATAAAAAAGAAATGGGAGAACCGTTTATTTATACCGAATTAGAAAAAATAATGGGAACTGGAAATTATGAATGGCTTTGGTTTGTTCACCATGAAACATCAACTGGAATGTTAAATGATTTAGACAAGCTAAATGTTTTAAGTAAAAAGTATAATGTGAAGCTATGTGTAGATTGTATCAGTTCGATTGGAGCAATACCGATAGACTTGAAGGATGTATATTTTGCAAGCGGTGTTAGCGGAAAGGCAATTAAATCGTTTACTGGATTATCTTTCGTTTTTTATAATCATAATGTGAAAGTAAACGAGACATTACCGGCCTATATGGACGTTGGTATGTACGAAGAAAATGAAAGTATTCCATATTCTCATTCATGGAATTTAATTTATGCACTGCAAGAAGCATTAAAGAGATTTGAAGATGCAAAAGCATTTGAAAAAATAAACGAGACGTATGCATATATTGAACAAGCTATTACTAATATGGGTTTAAATCTTGTTTCACCTAAAGAACATGCCGCGCCAATTATAGTTACCATTCAATTAAATGAAAATCAGTCTTCTAAGGTGATTGGCGATGCGTTAGCGTTACAAGGATACATTGTTCATTATGAGTCATCGTATTTACAAAAGAATAATTGGATTCAAATTGCATGTTTAAATGATTATAAAGAACGCGATACAAAGAGGATGTTAAATTGTTTGCAAATGTGTATATTACAGAGTGGGGTACATATATAAAGCCTTTTTCTTAATATAGATGGTTTCGTATAAAGGAGTTGCTACATACGAAAACTTAGGAATAGACCATTGGAAGAGGTGTTAGTATGATAACTAAAAAACTACCGTTACATATAGACGATATTAAAAAAGCCCAAACCATTTTAGACAGAAATGCTCGTAAAACGCCACTAGTAAAATCTTTTTATTTGACTAGTAAAACAGGCGGAGAAATTCACTTGAAATTAGAAAATATGCAATTAACGGGTTCTTTTAAATTTCGTGGTGCGTTTAATAAAATGTCACAGTTGACAGATCAAGAAAAAGAGAGAGGAGTAATTGCTTGTTCCGCTGGTAATCATGCGCAAGGAGTTGCTTTATCTGCCCATTTACTTGGTATTAAGAGTAAAATTGTGATGCCAATTTCTGCCCCTCAGGCGAAAGTTGAAGCAACTAGAGGATATGGATCAGATGTGATTTTATACGGTGAAACTTTTGATGATGCGAAGGCAAAATGTGAGGAGATAATAAGGGAAGCAGGTGAAACATACTTACATCCATATGATGATGTAGAGGTAATGGCTGGTCAAGGTACAATTGGTTTGGATATTCTTGATGATATGTGGGATGTTGATACTGTCATTGTACCAATTGGCGGAGGTGGAATTATTTCTGGAATTGCTGTTGCATTAAAATCATTTAATCCATCCATTAATATTATTGGTGTCCAAGCAGACAATGTTCATGGGATGAAGGCATCTTATGACAAAGGTACGATTGTAGAACATTATGAGGCACCCACTATAGCAGATGGTTGCGCAGTTAAAATACCAGGCGATTTAACTTTTGAAGTAGTAAAAGAATTAGTAGATGATATTGTAACAGTATCAGAAGGTGAATTAGAAGTAGCGATGAAAGACTTATTACAACGTGGAAAAGCTGTTGTAGAAGGTGCTGGTGCATTAGCTACTGCTGCACTACTTGCAGGGAAAGTGGATACATATATTAAAGGGAAAAAAGTAGTCGCGGTTATATCTGGTGGGAACGTAGACTTGCAGCGCATTTCCAGTGTTTGTGAGCAATTTTTTGTAGCCAATGAAGTGAAATAATATTTTAAAAATAGTTTTATGAACGAGGAGCTAAGAGAGATGATATTAGCTCTTCTTTTTTCTCTACTGTTTACTGTAAGTAGCAATACACTTGCAGTATTTGCTGGTTAATGAATTGCTTTATTGAAGCATCTATTTTTACGCATATCTTGTGATGTTACAATAATTATTTCAATATTGTCGAAACATAAGCAGAAATTTAATATAATAGTTTTAACGTGCTAATGAGCGGTGAGGAGGGCAGGTCATGAATAAAGAAGAACAGGTAATGAACGGTTTCAGGGAATTATATAATAAGCTGGTTTGGCTTAATAAAGATAAGATGGAAGAAGGTCTAAAAGGTTTTAAGTCTTCTGAAGTACATTGCATTGAATATATTGAAAACAATGCAGATTCTAACGTGACACAACTTGCAGAGGCTTTTTATGTGACTCGCGGTGCAATAAGTAGAATGACTAAGAAGCTCATAAAAAAAGACCTTATCGAAAGTTACCAGAAATCAGAGAATAAAAAAGAAATCTATTTTAGGCTTACTGAACAAGGGAAAGAAATATATAAAATTCACGAAGAGTTGCACAATGAGTTTCAAGAGAGGGATAAAGCCGTATTTGAGCAAGTAACTGAGGCAGAATTCGAAAGTATAATTAGCTTTGTGGAAAAATATAGTAGGCATTTGGACGCAGAAATAAAGAAACAAGGTATACATATTAAGTCGTAATAAAGTTGAAGCATTCGGGCATTAACGGGTAGTTAATCCCGAAAACTAACTTATTTGCCCGTTAATACGGGATATATTTAAATAATAAAAAGGTAGCCTGTTCACGGTAAGGCTACCTTTTTATTATTTTATTTTTGTTGACTAATCAACAAAGTGGAGTTATCATTTTGTTGACAAAGCAACAAAATGTTTTGAGAGGAGAAATTAAATGTCTATATTTAGATCACAAAGTGAAAGCGAAACTGAAAAAAACATAGATAAACATGCTTTAATATTCGGCCTTATTTCTGTATTTCTTTGTGGAATAGGTTTCAGTATCATACAGCCTGTTGTTCCATTCTTAGTGCAGCCTTATATAAGTAGTCCGGAAGAACAAGCTCTAGTTGTTACGCTACTGACCTCTGTTTATGCGGTTTGCGTATTTTTCGCTGCACCTGCACTCGGAGCTTTGAGCGATAAATATGGCCGTCGTCCATTACTTTTAATATGCCTTTTCGGTTCTGCAATCGGGTACTTAGTTTTTGGTGTAGGAGGTGCTTTATGGGTACTATTTGCTGGACGTATAATAGAAGGAATAACAGGCGGGAGTATAAGTGCAATTTTTGCATATTTTGCAGATATCATTCCTCCAAAGCAGAGAACGAAGTATTTTGGGTGGGTGAGTGCAGTGGTAGGTGCAGGAACCATTATCGGACCAACTCTTGGGGGATTACTTGCAAAGTTTGGTCATTCTTTACCTTTATATTTCGGAGCGTTCATAACTTTATTAAATGTCTTATATGGGATGAAATATATGCCTGAGAGTCTTGAGAAAAATAATAGGTTAAAAGAAATTACTTTTGTAAGGTTAAATCCTTTTGCTCAGCTTGCAAACATACTTTCCATGAAAAGTTTAAAATGGTTACTTGTCTCAGCGTTTTTACTTTGGATACCTAACGGATCTTTACAAGCAATTTTCACACAATTTACGATGGATACTTTTAGCTGGAAGCCTGCACTAATCGGACTTATGTTTTCAATTATGGGCTTTCAAGATATCATTTCACAAGCTTTTATAATGCCAAAACTTTTGCTCAAGCTTACTGATAAACAAATAGCAATACTTGGGATGGTTTCGGAGATTATTGGCTACAGTTTTATTGCCGCATCTGCTTTATTTTCCCTATATCCTCTTCTAATCGTTGGGATGTTACTGTTTGGTTTTGGTGACTCGATTTTCGGACCTTCATTTAATGGGATGCTTTCAAAGTCTGTCGATTCTAGTGAACAAGGAAGGATTCAAGGCGGTAGCCAATCTATTCAAGCTTTGGCAAGAATGATTGGTCCAATTATTGGAGGGCAAATCTATGTATCACTTGGTCATGCCGCACCTGCTTTTATGGGGATGATGCTTATAGTAGTGGCAATAGCAGTTTTGTATAGGGGGACGCATGTAACTGTATAAACTATCTGCACTAATATGGTCTTTCTTTATATAAGGATGTCTCTACGGGAATCTTTCCTGAATGAATTGAATAACAGATAAATATAAGAACAAATAATAGGGTGTCAGAACTTAGGAACAAGTACTGGCCCCTATTTGTTTACGGCTTGAGAGCTAAGAGAAATTAAGAATTTATTCTGTAATGCTCTCATGATGAAGGTTAAATAGAACTATCAATAATTAAAGTTAGCTTTTTTGAAAGTAAAAAGCTAGGTAAATGACTAGATAGTTTAATTATGCTCGGGCTGAAGTAAATAATGACTCCATTTTTACTTTGCTCTTCTCTCGAATTTCAGCGTCCGCATAGCGCATTACAAATTTATGCGCTATAGCAATTGCTAAAACATCATCTAATAAGCCAACCCCAATAATAGCAGCTATATCTGGAATGAAGTCGATTGTTAATACGTAATAGGATAAAGCGGCTAATATTATGAATTTCGCTTTAGTAGGTAACCCTTTTTTTCTCATTGTATAGTATAAAATAATACTTTCATATACGCTAGATTTCCCGAGGTTTGTTGAGCTTTTTTTGAATTTTTTCCAAAGTGCCTGTTTCTCCATATAAACACTCCTTTTACAAAAACATAGATTTTTTAAAAGGATAGACAAAAAAGTGAAGGAATAATCAATTTTATTATTTATCTTATTGTATATTTCCATAAAAATAAGGAATTACCTGTTCAAAATAATAGAATGTTTGTTATGTAACGACTCAGAATGTTTCGTTACATAAGTATGTACAGTAAAATGTATGTGGATGATTTATTATTAAACATTTAATAACGGGTATGGGGGAAGAAAAATGAAGATAAAAGAACTACCAATTGAATTTGAATTTAATGGGGGAAAACAATGTATTTATCCGAGCTTACTTATATTAAACAAGGAATTAACTTTAGTAGATACAGGTTATATAAACTTTTTACCTTTAATTGAAGATGCAATTGTAAAACATGGGTATGAGATGAAAAACTTAAAAAATATAATTATTACTCATTATGATGACGATCATATAGGATCTTTATATGATTTCAAAGTGAAATATCCTCACATTAATATTATTGCTAGTGAAATAGAATCTAACTACATTAGTGGTGAAATAAAATCGGAGAGACTAGTTCAAGCTGAAGAAATGTTAGAACATATGCCAATTGAAGAGAAAGAATTTGGTGAATGGTTTATACAGCAATTAAAAAATATAAGACATATTTGCGTCGATGAAAAAGTAAGTGATGGTCAAATGATTTTAAATGATGAATGTCAAATAGTAGCGACGCCAGGACATACTTCGGGGCATATTTCATTATATTTCCCGAATTCAAACTGTGTAATTACAGGGGATGCGGCTGTTCAAGATAATCATGAATTAGTAATAGCTAATCCAAGTTTTTGTTTAGATTTAGAAAAAGCGGAAGAATCTCTAAAAAGAATTAAAAACCTTAAAGCAGCAAGTTATTATTGTTATCATGGAGGAAAACTCATTTTATAAAATATTAAAAACCGATCTTTCTTATATTGAAAAGATCGGTTTTTTAATTCATAGATTCCACAATTCTAATCAAATCATTAATATTGTAGTTCAACCCCTTCTGTTACATATAACCGCATTAACTTTTTATCACTTTTGAGTAAAGCTTGTTTAAATTCACTTATCACATTTGTTTGAGCTTTTGTCATAATAATTGAGGTCGATTGAAAATATAGTAAGAAAAATATGCAAAATATCTTTATGAATGTTGTGGTCAATTTTATCACCCTGTAACTATATTTCCGTAAATTTGAAATATATATGTATAGGAGGGGAGAAGATGAGTTTACTTCTTGATGTAATAATGGCTATAATTACATTTTACCCTCGAAATGACATGAGACTAAAACATCATATTGCAAAGTTAAGTGAATTCGAGTGGTTTCGAAGGCTACACGAAGATGCAAAGTATACAAAATTAATTTGGAGTAATAGAAAAATTAAAAAGTGTATTTTGTCTCCTACTAACATGGAAGCATTAATAAAATCAGAGAAAAAACAAATAGAATTTGTCCAACTAGTACACGATGAATATAAAAAAAGAAGATAAGAATTTTTTTATTTTTCATATTTGGCGAAACAAATGGTACAATGAAAGCTAATGTGAAAAATAAGGAAAAGAAGTGGTCTATTTGAAAAACTTTTTAGAATTAGGAATTAGTGAAACTTTTAATCATACATTACGTGAAAATGGAATTACAGAAGCAACACCAATTCAAGAGCAGGCAATTCCTGTTATTATGTCAGGTAAAGATATTATTGGGCAGGCGAAAACAGGGACGGGTAAAACGTTAGCATTCGTGTTACCGATTTTAGAAAAAATCGATCCAGAGTGTAGTGATGTTCAGGCTTTAATTGTGGCACCAACAAGGGAACTAGCACTGCAAATTACAACTGAAATAAAAAAAATGCTTGTTCAAAGAGAAGATATTAATGTACTAGCGATTTATGGCGGGCAAGATGTAGCACAACAATTGAGAAAATTAAAAGGCAATACACATATTGTTGTTGCGACACCAGGACGATTATTAGATCATATACGTCGTGAAACAATTGATTTAAGTAATCTTTCAACAATTGTACTAGATGAAGCGGATCAAATGCTTTATTTCGGTTTCTTATACGATATTGAAGATATTTTAGATGAGACACCTGATAGTAAACAAACGATGTTATTCTCAGCAACGATGCCAAAAGATATTAAAAAATTGGCGAAACGTTATATGGATGAGCCGCAAATGATTCAAGTGCAAAGTGAAGAAGTAACGGTAAATACAATTGAGCAGCGTGTCATTGAGACGACAGATCGTGCAAAGCCAGATGCACTTCGTTTTGTTATGGATCGTGATCAGCCATTTTTAGCAGTTATTTTCTGTCGTACAAAGGTTAGAGCAAGTAAGCTGTATGATAATTTAAAAGGACTAGGTTATAATTGTGCTGAACTTCATGGTGATATACCTCAAGCGAAACGTGAAAGAGTCATGAAGAGTTTCCGCGAAGCTAAAATTCAGTACTTAATTGCGACTGATGTAGCAGCTCGTGGACTTGATGTAGATGGTATAACGCATGTATTTAACTTTGACATTCCTGAAGATGTAGAAAGTTATATTCACCGCATTGGCCGAACAGGACGTGCAGGTGGATCAGGTATTGCAATTACGTTCGTTGCAGCGAAAGATGAAAAACATTTAGAAGAAATTGAAAAAACGCTTGGTGCACCATTGCAAAGAGAAATAATCGAACAACCGAAGATAAAACGTGTAGATGAAAATGGAAAACCGCTACCAAAGCCGGCTCCAAAGAAATCAGATCAATATCGCCAAAGAGATAGCCGTGAAGGTTCAAGAAGTGGTTCAAAAGGTGGCCCAAGAAATAGTTCGAGAAATGATAACAATCGATCATTTAATAAGCCAAGTAATAAGAAAAGTAGTACAAAACAAGGTCAGCAAAGACGTGGCCGTTAAATAGTTATTATTTAAAAAGAGTCGCAAAGTGTTGCGGCTCTTTTTTTGTTTGTAGACAACAAGGGTGATGCCGAGAAAAAGCAAAAATTTCATTCACCGTATTTAAAATGAATTTTATAGTCCAAAACCAGTAGAGCAAAGGTATTACTGCCATGTCGCAATTCAAGAACAAGTGCAACTTACGTATGAACAATATTTAATCGAAAAAAAATCGAGAGAAAACAATTCGTACTAGCGCCCTGATGATGATACGGGTTATGAAAAAATCAATTGGTATAACGATACGAAAACATTTTTTGCTAACAAAGAATTGGACGATTTGGTGAGAGAAATTCGTAACACATTCAAACGGTACGGGAATGTTATGCTGCAGCAAAAAGAGAACGGAACTTATTATGTCTACTATTTCGGCAGAATACTTTGGTTGAAAGAAAAGGTAATGTAGCGAGCGAGTATTTTCATTACACATTCCGCAATTATTGAAATGGAACAAGAGAAGTTTATGAAGGATTTAACTCGTATTGGGATACGATCGTTGGAAACTGGAAAACTAATTTGTTCGTTTTGCTCGATGGGGAACTTGAGAAGCACAACTGCCATCCTTATTGGGAAATTGCTTACTACGACGATGAAGGTAATGTAGTACGAAGTTACCTGAAGGGATAGTATGCGATATAAGAAAAAAGGACTAGCAGTCGTACCTGCCGTCCTTTAATAGGAGAAAAAGTATTCTTGTTTAGAACTACGCATAAACAGAAAATCTGCTTGTAATTAGCTTTACCTTAAATGTACGTGTCTATACAAAAAGGGATAAGTAAAAAATACTTATCCCCAGGAAGGGAAATCCCAAGCACCAAAATGGTTCGTATTGGTCTGCAGGTTCAAAAGTAGTATATGTAAAACGAAAAATCTCATACAAAAAGCAGACAACGATTTTGGTTGTCTGCCAGTGAGTTCAATGAGTTAGCTAATTGTAATAAATTGCATCCCCATTACGAGAAGAGTGAAGCTGCTAGTTCAAACAGCTTGTTGGTATTATTTTCGATTTCTTAAAAAATATACAGAGAAAGCAGATAAGTGAAGAACCTACCTGCTTCTGCTGTAACAAAAGAAAGAAGTATTAGCCGTGGACACGGCGGCTTGAAAATAGTATGTATTTTTATTTGAAAAATATTCAAGGGGTGAAGAAACATGGAACGTTTGATAAATGATGTCTGTGAAATTAATCAGCTAATTAATAAAACAAAAGAGAAAAACAAAGAGCAAATATAACAATAAAAAGGTTGAGCTAGATGGTTGTATCTTTGATTCAGAAGCCCAATCTAAATATTATGAGTTGTTAAAAGAAAAGCAAGGTGCAGGTGAAATACAGGCAATCGAATTGCAACCATCGTTTGTTCTACAACCTGGTTATAAAAAGAATGGCAAACGGTTTGATGCAATTACATATAAAGCAGAATTCATGATCTATTTGCCAAACGGTGATGTAAAAGGTGTAGTAACTGACACCTTTAGTATTAAAAAGAAAATGTTCGAATATTATTTCCCACATTTGTCGCTTGTTGCATCTTGATTATATAACGTTATCAGAACAAATAGTGCGAATGACAGCAATCTTAACAAGTGTTTTACATTGCATTTATATATTTTAATTTTTTTATAAATATCTGAATTCATGTATAGGAGGAGTTACGTTATGTTCTGCTTAGAAATCATTATAGGATCCGTATTAGGTTCGTTTGCTACTTGTGGCTTACTCTATTTTGGTTTTAGAGCAGAGGAAAATAAAATAGCGGTTATGCAAAAAATAATGATGGAAATAAAGTTTAATACAATTTGTTTATGATGTATATTAATTTTCAGATATCGGATTTGCTTAGTAACAAAAAAGTCTCTCCAATCAGATTTGAAGAGACTTTTCTTTCACATATCATAGCAATTTAGCTCGTGTTAAATTAGGATTTAAGTTCATTCTAAGATGTTTATGGCGTACCGATAGTTACTGCCAGCAATGCAGCAATTCCATCTAAAGCTTCCTGTACTGTAGTAGGAGGAAGAGGAGCCTAGTTTGCTGGATTATTAGGTGTATAAGCTAAATCGAAGGCATCATCAACTCTAATTAAAGATGTATTTGTTCCTATAAGATTTATTCGGGAACGAATAGGTAATGAATCAACTGTCGCTCTGACTGTTGTAATATCGTTATTAGCGCCGTTGACAAATAAATTTCCAGAATTAGGGCTGGGATTGAAGATGTTTTCTGTAATAGCAAAGCTGGTTAAATTTAAGGGGGCAATTGGAATATGACCAGGTAGCACATTAATAATGACATTACCATTTATTCCTCCACCAACTAAGTTGACTTGGGTATCTGTGGTTGCTTGCGAATTAATAGTAATATTGCCACTAGAAACGAACGAAGCAAACATTTCCATGTTAATTCCATTTTGAGTATAACCAGCGGATAACATTGAATCACGGATATTCACTTGATTCACAGAAGTCGATAAAGTTGTGAATATAGGAGTAGGGGTTATATTAACGCTAACAAAGAATAATTTACCTGAAACACTTTGTGCCGTTTGAAAGTTAAAATCAAGAGGCGAACTTAGTAATGTCAGATTAACAAACCCAGATCTAGGATCCTGGGAAAAGTTTAAATCAAACCAAGACGGATCATTTATATCGAAAGGAATTTGTAATCTAGTCAATAAAGTACTAGTTTCTACTAATTGAACGTTAGCTTTTAAATGAATTAATGGTTCGATATAGTTGCCAGGTCCAATAGAGATAGCATAACGTTTAGTTATATTTAAAGGATCCGGAAATGGTGCTATAGCATCTGTTATTGATGCCATTGCTGCAGTCACTGTTAAAAATGGTGCGCATTCAGAATCATCAGCAGTAGCGTCATCACCAGTTTTGTTTACATAGACGATTTGGGTGAAAGTTGGTAGGGGTTCTATACATCCTGGTCCGGTAGGCAGAGTGAATGGTGGAATAGCTGGTAAAGTAGGTCCGAGTAAATCAGGCTTTTATTAAAGCGGAAGATAATAACTCGTCCATAATAATTTCACCTCTAAAAAATTAGTATTTCTAATAATAAATGCGAAAATAGAGCAAAGTGAAATGGATAAGTGAAAAATTAGACAACAGAATTTTCGCAAAAGTATTATTTAACTGAAAAGAGCACCAACAGAGAGTGTGGTGCTCTTGGAACAAGGACTATATTTTGTATTTTTTAAAGTTCATATAAGTGTGTGAATTTTTAGAATAAACAGTAAAATTATTTCACTAAAATTCTTATTTAAATAAAGAAGCCCTAGGATTAGGGGTTCAAACCTTGGTATATTTCACACGACATTAAAAAAAGAAAAGAACCCTCTATATAAAGAGTTATTCAAGTGATTTAATCTATTAATTGCACTCATGGTAATATTCATCACATGAGTCGTTATTATCGTTACAGCAGATACAAAATGTTTTTTGAACAAATAAACTAACTGCACTAGTAGGACCTTCCTGCTTTGTAAGAGTAAGACTTTGAAAATCTTCAACTTGAAATATTTTTGTTTGAACGGGTTGTAATGTAGTAGTAATTGGTATGCTAGATCTTCTTGTTAGAATAGTTACTTGAACGGGTGCACTCATACCAACAACAAATAACTGGATTAATGTTTTATTGTGATTGTTTGTAAAATCCTCAAATACAGTTTGTGGAGTGGTAGTTTCAAGGAAAACAGATACAGGTATATTTCCATTTGCATTTTCTTCAGAACCTGCAATTGTATGCGTCTCAATAAAACAGTTGTTTTTTTGATTGCCCGAATGTGACTGTTTTTTATAATACTTTTTACCATCTTTATAAAAGTAATCAGCCATATGAATATAAATCTCCCTTCATTTAGATATCTATATAGTTTATTTAAAAAGGCGAAGTAGTGCTTGTACAACATAATAAAATCCGCTCTCGTAATTACTTAAAAATGTTATTTGAAAATTAAAGAGCGCCATCCAAGGTACTCTCGGCTAAACACTGATATTGAAAAAGAATACAACATAATATCGTATGTATGCTTCTGGGGGATGTGCGGATTTAATATAAAATAGTTATTGGAATGAAATGAAGAGTAACCAATGGTTTATTAATGAATATATAGTGAGTGGAGTCATGGTTGAGGGGCCAGATTATGATGATTCCTAATATAAAAAGAGAGCTAGAAGGCCCTCTTTAATAGTTGTTGTATTCGCCAGAAAAAAGGAAATTTTCAAGCGTATTAATGTGTTAAAAATTTTGTGAACATGAAGTGCAAGGTCCACCAGTAGGTTGAAATACAACATTGTCAACAAAGGCTGTTGCGCCTTCACCACCTGTAGCAGTATTTTGGAAAGAAATACAAGCTATAGTCACAGTAGCAGGTATACACACAACAAGAACATAATGTTGGAAAAGAGATTGTGGTTGATTCATAACTGGTACAATATGTGGAATGTTTGATGGACCAAGAGTTGCAGGGGCTGGGGGACATGCTTGCTCAAGTTCTGGAAAAGATACAGAAGCTATAAGAAATGCACCATCCCTTACATCTGCAGCAAATGAAAATGTAAAACAACAACCTTCGTCAACATCAACTGTTTGATTAATACTTCCACCTGGACCAATTGATGCAGCTAAGAGACTAAATGACCCATCTGGCAGAAAACGACCACTATGAACGTTTGGAAAACCTACTTCTGAAACAGAACCGACTTGATTCCAACCTGGAACTGGATCTACTCCTACAGGTGGTATGTCAAATCCAGGGTTGTTAAGAACATTATTACATGGACAACATCCTACAGCACTCCGGTCGGTCCAGTCGGTCCAACTTGAGGTGGGGGTACAGGGGGGAGAAAACAATCACATGGAATATGAAATTTCTTTTTAAATTCACTCATTTTTACACCATTCTTATCATTCATTCACCCACTTACACACTACAACTTATGAATTGGTTAACACACAAATATAAGAAAAAGGCCCTTGAAAATTAAAATAAATAAAAAATTAAGCCCTTATGTCACAAATATAAACCCATTCCATAATATATAAGGAACATGGGTTCACTCCAAAAAGCTTTTAATATATAAGGGAGTCCGCTTCCTAAATCAATACCGTTGAACCTGTTGCTTCTGTTGGTAAAGTGAATGACGAAAAATAGATAGGAGTGTTGAATCAATTAAACTTGATTTAACCGCAGTTCCATGTAAAACAATATTTTCTTCATTCATACCTTCATCTCCTATGATTGCTCGTCATAGGAGGTGAAGGTAGCAAAAAGTAAATTATGAAGTTGGAAAGCAATTATATAAAAGGGCAAGGATTGTTAAGGGGAATTAAAGAATGTATCGTAGTGAATGGAAAATACAAGAAGAATTATACGATTATAATGGTTGGATAATATACGATGGTGAATGGGTTGAAGTGGACAAGTGTTTTTATTTTATAAATTAAACAAAAATTTCATTTAATAAGTATTCAAAAATCAAAAAAGAGCACTCAATAAAGTGCTCTCGTGACGAGATTCATTTTGTAAT
>NZ_WIPE01000063.1:29921-73489 GCF_009760835.1 Bacillus sp. EE-W1
ACTATTTCAATTTATAAAGAAAGGAACACAGAATATTATATGTGCGTGTAGTCAATTGAGTTCGTTTTTTACAAACAAAGAGCAGCTAGAAAAAGCTAACTGCTCAATACAAGGAGATACAGGGAAAACTACTTTAAATGAGATTTGGCATACAGCCTACATACAGTATTGACCGAATATTTATTTTAAATCCAATTTATTTAAAGTAAACATCCCAACAGATAAAATGGCTGCACCTGCCGCAGAACCTAACCAGTCTCTCCAGCCTAATGAATTTAAAGGCGTATCTGTTAAATCCATAATTAAGAAGATAGCAAACATTAATACACCAAATGCTAAGCATCCCCAAAATGTTTGCAGATATTTAATCATCTTCTTTCGGAACTTGCTCATATAAATCACCCATTATTAATGTTTTGTATTTTTATAAAAAAATTATTGCATATATGAAAATTAAAAGTACGAAATATGTAATATTGCATATTTAACAAAATAATCCATTCATAAGTAAATAGATCGAACAGAGGGGAACCGTATCGTATGAATTAATTGTCATTTTTTGAAGTCATCGATGAAAAGGAGATGCGTAGACTTGTGGTAAAGGAGCTGAAAAAATACAAAGTATTGTGCGTCTGAATGAAGAATCAAGAAAAATAGGATCAAGCGGGGGCATCGTTCTTTTCCTAAAATGAAAGGTGACGATAAGAAACATGAGATATGTTTTAAATAAATTGAACGGACGTTAAAAAATAAAAGTTTATAAAGGAAATAGAAAGTAAGATGTTGTATATGTACGATAACAGGAAACTTTTTACTAACTAAGCATATAATTTAAATAGACTGACAGTCGGTCTGATAGGAAGGAGAACATGAATGCGAATTGTAAAGGAGTATGAGGAGCGAAGAAAGGAAATTTTAGAAACTGCTGAACGTTTATTTATTACGAAAGGTTATACGAAAACAACAGTAAATGACATTTTAAAAGAGATAGGGATAGCAAAGGGGACGTTTTATCACTACTTTAAGTCGAAAGAAGAAGTAATGGATGAGATCATTATGAGGGTCATTAAAGATGATGTTGCTAAAGCGAAAGTAATTGTCTCTAATCCAAATATCCCAGTTTTAGAAAAGTTATTTCGAGTTTTAATGGAGCAATCACCAAAATCAGGAGATGTAAAAGATAAAATGATTGAACAATTTCATCAACCAAATAATGCGGAAATGCATCAAAAAAGTATAGTGCAATCTATTATTCATTTATCTCCTGTTTTAGCAGAGATTTTAGAACAAGGAATCGATGAAGGTGTATTTTCTACACCATACCCACAAGAAACGATTGAATTATTACTCTCTTCAGCACAAGTCATATTTGATGAAGGTTTATTCCAGTGGGAGCCGGAAGAAATGATGAGAAGAGCGAAAGCTTATATTAATATGATGGAAGCATCTGTTGGAGCGAAAGAAGGATCCTTTAATTATATGCTGGAAGTTTTAACTAAACAGAAATCGTGATTTCTGTTTAATTATTACAGACCGACAGTCGGTCAAAATTCAACTGAAGGGCGTGATGAACATGCCAGCAAGTATAAAATCTTCTATGAAAGATTTTCACTTAATGGTGAGTGGGCAAATAATTACTATTTTAGGATCAATACTTTTACGTTTTGCTCTGTCTTTATATGTATTAGATATAACAGGGCGTGCTGATATATTCGCTGGATTATATGCGGTAACGAGTATTCCATTTTTGTTAGCTCCTCTTGGCGGAGCGATAGCAGATCGTTTCAATCGCCGCAATTTAATGGTCATTTTTGATTTTATAAACGCTGCGATTGTATTAAGCTTTATAGTTTTATTATTTACTGGATCGGTATCTATTATATTAATTGGAACTATTATGTTTTTACTTGCAGTCATTAGTGCAATGTACTCACCAGTTGTAATGGCGAGTATTCCGCAATTAGTTCCAGAGAAAAAGTTAGAACAAGCGAACGGTATCGTAAATGGTGTGCAAGCATTATCTAGCATAGTTGCTCCTGTATTAGGAGGAATATTGTACGGCATAATTGGTTTGAAAATGCTCGTAATAATAAGTTGCTTCGCTTTCTTTTTATCTGCGATTTTGGAAATGTTTATTACAATACCTTATATAAAAAGAACACAAGAAAGCCATATCATACCGACAATTGTAAAGGATATGAAAGAAGGGTTTATATACGTTTTAAAACAACCATTTATTTTGAAATCTATGCTTTTAGCGGCATTACTAAATTTAATACTAACACCGCTATTTGTAGTTGGTGCTCCAATTATTATACGTGTAACAATGGAAAGTAGTGACACTTTGTATGGAATTGGAATGGGATTGATTGATTTTGCTACTATATTAGGTGCGTTATCTATAGGTTATTTTGCGAAAAAGATACAGATGAAAACATTGTATTACTGGATACTTTTAATAGCATTATTAGTAATACCTATGGCACTATCCGTTACACCATTTATTCTTAATTTAGGACACTATCCATCATTTATCCTCTTTATCCTCTCTTCAATTCTAATTGCAATGATCATGACAATTGTATCTATTTATGTCATTACAGTAGTTCAAAAGAAAACACCAAATGAAAACCTAGGGAAAATAATGGCAATTATAACAGCGGTATCTCAATGTATGGCACCAATCGGGCAAGTCATTTATGGTTTTATGTTCGAAGGATTCAGTATGAAAATTTATTTACCTATATTCGCTATTAGTTTCATAATGATAATAATAGCGATAGTGACGAAGAAAATATTATGGAATGAGGGGAACTAGCTTAATATGATTAGGAGAATGTTAAAAAGAGATTTCTCTCAAAATAAAATGATGATTACCATCTTATTTATGTTTATCATGTTATCAAGCCTTTTAATGGCAAGTGCTTCAAGTAACGTTATTAATCTATTGAACTCGATGGATCAATTGTTTAAAGCATCAAATGCACCGCACTTCGTACAAATGCATGCCGGAGAAATAAATCAAAAGTCAATCGATTCATTTGTAGCGAAAACTCCTTTTGTAAAAAAACAGCAAACGGCTGAGATGGTTCAAATAGGCGGGTCTAACATTTTTATAAAGAAGAAAAATCAAGCGGAACATAATAGTGTAATGGACATTAGCTTCGTTAAACAAAATAGTAATTTTGACTTTTTATTAGATTTAAATAATGAAGTGATCGATGTTAGAAAAGGAGAAATAGGTGTACCAATTTATTATATGCAAAAATATAATTTGCGAATTGGAGATAAAATATGGGTTGTTAAAAATAATAATGAACTAGCATTGACTATTTCGGCATTTGTTCGTGATGTTCAAATGAACCCATCACTTGTTAGTTCAAAACGATTTGTAATAAGCGATGAAGACTTCGAAAGAATATAGGGGAATTTTGGAGAAAGTGAATATCTTATTGAATTCCAGCTAACAGATGTAAATAAAATAAATGAATTTGAAAATCTATACCAGTCATCGAACTTACCTCAAAAAGGTCCCTCTATTACGTTTTCACTCTTTAAAACACTCAATTCATTAACAGATGGAATAATAGCTGCAGTACTTATCATAATAAGTGCATTATTAATGTTAATCGCAATTTTATGTATAAGATTTACGATTATGACTTCTATGGAAGAAGATTATCGGGAAATTGGTGTTATGAAAGCTATCGGCATTACAAGCAAAGAAATCCAAACATTATATGTAACAAAATATGTTGTTATTGCTGCTAGCGGGTGTATATGTGGATATATTCTTTCATTATTTGTTACAAAAATATTTACCGCTAATATCTCACTTTATATGGGAACAGCAAATACAAGTGTTTTACATTTTATTGTAACATTAATAGTCACAACTCTGTTATTTCTAGCTGTTATCCTTTTCTGTCGTATTATTTTGCGGAATTTCAGGAGAATTACAGCAATAGACGCTTTACAATCAAGAGATAATCTAGGAAAGGGGAAGGTGAAAAGTTCTTTTTCTCTCTCTCAAACTAAAATTATAAATGTAAATATATTTATTGGTATACAAGATGTCGTAAAACGCTTTAAGTTATATCGCGTATTAAGTATCGTTTTAATCATAGCTGTGTTCATCATTGTTGTACCTGTTAACTTTTTGTATACGATTCAGTCACCGAAGTTTGTAAATTATATGGGAACAGGAAAGAGTGACATTCGAATAGATATACAGCAATCTGAAAATATAGAGAAACGATTTAAGGACGTTATTTCATATATACGAAATGATGAAGAAGTAGAAAAATATGCAACATTTGTTACGAGTACATTTAAAATAGTAAACGCTGATGGTACACATGAAAACTTAAATGTAGAAATGGGAGACTTCACTAAATTCCCATTAGACTATATTCAAGGCATGGCATCAAAAAATGAAGATGAAATTGCTCTTTCGTATATGAACGCAAATGAATTAAAAAAGAATGTAGGGGATGAAATCGTTTTATTTGTAGAAGGAAAAGAAAAAGCACTAACTATTAGTGGTATATATCAAGATGTAACGAATGGTGGGAAAACAGCTAAAGCGAGCTTCTCTTATAATAGCGAAAATATATTATGGTATGTAGTAAACGTAGATATGAAGCCTACTGTGAATTTACAAGAAAAAGTGAAGGAGTATAAGCATAATTTTAGTTTTGCAAAAATAACAGATACAGATGATTATTTAACGCAAACTTTAGGAGAGACAATTAAACAATTAAGACTCGTGACGCAAGTGGCAATTTTGATTGCTATATTGATATCAGTTTTAATTACTGCGATGTTTTTTAAAATGTTATTGGCAAAAGACTCTTCACAAATATTAATTATGAAAAGTATTGGTTTTTCTAACAAAGATATTCGTATACAGTATATAACTCGTTCTATTGTCATTGTATTAATAGGCATTGTAATAGGGACATTACTAGCTGCTACGTTTGGTGAAATGTTAGTAAGTTGGTTAGGCTCATTTATGGGAGCGGCTCATATAAAGTTTGCCGTAAACCCTATCGTTTCTTATGTAATATGTCCAGCTATTTTATTTATATCTGTGACTGCAACAATACTTTTCAGTAGTTTTAATATGAAACAAACAGATGATTTAAAACGAAGTGGAGAGTAGGGGTGTAACGTGAAAAAAATTTTAGAAGTAAAGCAATTAAACAAAACATATTCAATAGATGGAAATACAAAATATCACGTGCTAAAAAATATAGATTTAGAGATTTATGAAGGAGAATTTATATCGGTCATGGGCCCTTCTGGTTCTGGGAAATCAACGTTATTATATAATATTAGTGGAATGGATCAAATGTCATCAGGAAGTGTGAAAATTGATAGTAAAGAAATATCATGTATGAAAGAAGAAGCGTTAGCCAAATTGCGCCTTACTGAAATAGGATTTATTTTTCAGCAGAGCAACCTTCTAAGAAACTTGAATCTATTTGATAATATCATCTTGTCAGCATATTTAGCGAAATGCGAGAGTAAGGAAACAGTAAATCAACGTGCTCTGGAGCTAATGAGGAAAATGGGGATAAGTGATATAGCGTCTCATTATATAACCGAAGCATCTGGAGGCCAATTACAAAGAGTTTCTATTTGTAGAGCGCTTATCAATAATCCAAATGTTATTTTTGCTGATGAGCCAACTGGTGCTCTAAATTTAAAATCAACAGAAGAGGTAATGCAAATATTACTAAATATTAATCGTGATGGAACTACTATTATGTTAGTGACTCATGATGTAAAGGTAGCAGCGAAAACAGAAAGAGTTCTTTTTATGTTGGATGGAGAAATTGTTAGCGAAATTCAATTAGGTAAGCTTAGGAATAATGAGTTGAAAGTGCGAGAAGAGAATCTATTAAAATGGTTAGCTGTACTTGGATTTTAAAGATAAAAACTCCTATTAAATGTAGGAGCTTTTTCTTTGCCTGAAAGTTCTAGAAGATATATAATAATTTTCTGACTATTTGAATTTGGAGGAATACAAATGAAAAATGAAACGTTGCACACGCAAGAAGATATTATTAAAATGCTTGATTCATTATTAAGACCAGCAGAGCCATTTTGGAATGAATTTTATGAGAATAGGAAAAAGGATGTTCCGTTCTTTGAAAATGTTCCAGATGAGAATCTAGTTTCGTATATAGAAACAGGATGGGTTTCCAAAGGGAAAGTGTTGGAACTTGGATGTGGTCCAGGAAGAAATGCAATTTATTTAGCGAATGAAGGATTTGAAGTAACAGCAGTGGATTTATCGATAGAGGGCATTAATTGGGCGAAAGAGAGAGCGTTAGCAAAAGGAATAGAAATCGATTTTATTTGTGATTCGATTTTTAATTTAGATTGTCAAAATGATTTTGATTTTGTGTACGATTCAGGCTGTTTACATCATATTCCACCACATAGAAGGATACATTATGTGGATTTAATTAAAAAATCATTGAAACCGGGTGGTTATTTTGGATTAACATGTTTTGCAGCAGGCGATTTAGATGAGCGAAATGGATCAGAAATAACGGATTGGGACGTATATAGAGGGTGGAGTCTACAAGGTGGACTTGCATATTCTGAAGAAAAATTAAGAGAGATATTTAAAGAATTTGAAGTGATTGAAATTAGAAAGATGAAGCAAATTGACCAACCAAATACTATGTTTGGAGAATCATTTCTTTGGACAGCATTATTTAAGAAGAAATAAACAGGGATTTAATTGACAAACTCATCTTTTTTATAGACAATACATTTATAAGAATGTACGTTCGGTTCCGGCTGGCCGATGTATGTTTTACATAAATACATAACAAGGGGCGGTCTCTATATGAGTAACACAAATCAAAAAATCACTACGTTTTTAATGTTCGAAGGTAATGCTGAGGAGGCGATGAATTTTTACACGTCACTATTCGATCAATCAGAAATTGTAAATATCTCTCGTTACGATGAAAATGGACCTGGTAAAGAGGGTTCTGTCATTCATGCAACTTTTACGCTAAATGGGCAAGAGTTCATGTGCATCGATAGTTATGTAAATCATAATTTTACATTTACACCAGCTATGTCTCTTTATGTAACTTGTGATACGGAAGAAGAAATTGAAACTGTCTTTCATAAACTAGCCCAAGATGGAGCAGTACTTATGCCTTTAGGTGCTTATCCGTTTAGTAAAAAATTTGGCTGGTTAAATGATAAATATGGTGTGTCTTGGCAGTTAACGCTTGCTGAATAAAAAATGTAATTTATTTGTTTAATGGGTTTAGTTCAGAGGGTGAAAATTTAAATAATATATAAAAAGGTGTTCCAACCGTCAACAGGTTTGGAATGCCTTTTTATATGTAATTGATTTGCTTAAATGAATTTATATTTTTTCTATTTAGAATATTTTATTTTTCTTACTACTTTTTATCTGTTAATATAAATATAGAAAAATATGTATTAATTATTGGTTAGGTTAATAGAAAAAGGAAAGCATAAATAGTAAATGATCTTACACTTAAAATGTAACAAGATAGCTAGGGGGAATAGTTATAATGGATACAACTCAACAAAACAGTAATGCATGGGATAAAAAGGTTGAAGAAGGTTCTAGATATACGCAACCTGTAAGTAGCGAGGTTATTGAAAGAAGTAAATCAGGCGAATGGGAAATCACAGTCACCACAGAAAAATCAGTTCCTAGAGATTGGTTTCCAAAGTCATTAGAGGGATTAAAGATACTGTGCTTAGCATCAGGTGGAGGGCAACAAGCACCGATTCTAGCTGCTGCTGGGGCGGATGTAACAGTTACTGATATATCAAGAAAGCAGTTGGAACAAGATAAAAAGGTGGCAGAACGGGATGGGTTAACTTTAAAAACAGTTCAAGGAGATATGTCAGACCTTAGTGATTTTGAAGATGAATATTTTGATATTGTCGTAAATCCCGTTTCTAATTTGTTTGTAAAAGATGTTCATCTTGTATGGAATGAGGTATCAAGGGTACTAAAGAATAGAGGTATTCTTATTTCAGGATTTACAAATCCGTTACTATGGATTTTTGATGACAATCAAGAGCAAAAGGGTATACTTGATGTTAAACATTCAATACCATCATCAACACTAGATTATTTACCAGAGAATGAAGTTCAAGAGTATGTGAATTCTAATCAAACAATAGAATATGCACATACTCTTGAAGACCAAATTCAAGGTCAAGTTGAAGCTGGTTTAGTTATAACTGGTTTTTTTGAGGATGATTTTGGTGGAACTAGAATATTAGATAAGTATATTAAAACTTTTATTGCTACAAGAGCTGTAAAGTTAAAGCTAGATTGAAAGTTTTTACTTGTTATACTGGGGTTAGTTGAAGAATGGTCTTAAAAATAGTGAAAGTTCAATATATATCAAAAAGGATGGCACTTGCCATCCTTTTCCTTGTGTATTTTGAGTATATAAACAAGTTTCATATCTCTTAGTTGAAGTTGTCATTATTTATAGTTACTCTTTTCTTTTTAAGAATTTTGCTTGCCGAATCTTTCACCGAGTTTAGCTAACAATTCAGGCTGGTCCCCTTGACTCATTACAACTTCAATAAAGATAAGCTGATTCTTATTTAAAATTATATTAGTTAAGACTTCTGCTAACTCTGTTTCATTTTCCACTTTACATGTTAGGCTTTTTTCTTCTAATCCGAATGTGTTTGCTAATTTCGTGTAATCCCACATTTGTATGTCATTATACGGTTGATTTTCGCCGTGAATTGCACGTTCAACAGTGTATCCATTGTTATTAATTAAAAATATAATCGGTTTTAAATTTTGACGAAGTATAGTCGATAACTCTTGAACAGTTAATTGGAAAGAACCATCACCAATAATTAAAATATTACGTCGCGATAAATCAGCGAGCTGTGTACCGAGTAGAGCAGGTAATGTATAACCAATTGATCCCCATAATGGTTGTGCTACATATGTAGTGTTATTTGGTAAAGGGATAGCAGCACTACCGAAGAAAGGTGTTCCTTGCTCAGCAATTAAAACATCGTTTTCTTGTAAGAAATGGTATATTTGTTGCCAAAAACGTTTTTGTGTAACCATTTGAGCTTTTGGATTGAACTCTTCTGTCATAGATAGTAATTCTGAAATAAAGGGCTTAATTTCAAGTGTTTCCTCGTTGCGATGTTCGATTAAATCACTTAACTGTTGTAAAACATCTTTCATTACAACGGGTCCATATTTTTTATCTATAATTTTCACAGTGTAGGGATGGATTTCTATAACTTGCTCTTTCATAAAGCCTTGTGTAAAGCCACCAGTAATAGTATCAGTTAATTTCACGCCAATACTAATAATACAGTCAGATTCATCAATTCTTTTTCGTAAGTATGGAGAACTAACATCACCAGTATAAATTCCTATAAATTGAGGGTGTTGTTCAGGGAATATTCCTTTTCCCATACTTAATGTTGCGATAGGAAACCCAGTTTTTTCTACGAATTGATGCAAATATTCTTCCGCATGAAAACGAGCCACTTCAAAATCAGCTAAAATGACTGGTTTTTTGGCACTGTTTATTTTTGAAGTCGCATGTAGAAGCATTTTATCCAACGCATCTTTATTACTTAGAACTGGTTTATGTAAAATTGGTTCTGTAGGTTTATTAATTGGTTTATTATACACATCAATCGGTAATTGAATATGAACAGGGCGTTTCTCACTCCAACATGCACGTAACACACGATCGATTTCTTCAGCGGCATGCTCAGGTGTTAATTTTGATTGTGCCACCGTGATTTCTCTATACATATTGGAAAAATGATCGAACTTTCCATCACCTAACGTATGATGAACGAGTGCTCCATTTTCCATTACTGTTGTTGGTGGTGTCCCCGTGATTTTTATAACAGGTACGTTTTCTGCGTATGACCCAGCAACACCGTTAAGGGCGCTTAATTCTCCAACGCCAAAGGTGGTAATAAGAGCTGCAATTCCTTTTATACGAGCATATCCATCAGCAGTATATGCCGCATTTAATTCATTACAATTACCAATCCACTTTAGCTTTTCATGTGCTAGTACGTCATCTAAAAAAGCCAAATTATAATCACCAGGAACACCAAATATATGCTCAATTCCTAATTCGCTTAGTCGATCTAATAAATATGTACTTACAGTATATTGCGATTTCAAATGAATCATCTCCTAATTGTGCAATGTATATTTCAATAAATTAAAGAAGTTCTGATGTGTTCGTTAAAATATTCAATACTAGATTGTGTTATAATTTACATACAGGGGGAAAGTAGATGACACAACATAAAGAAGAACAGATGAATGAAGCATTAGCATTATTTTACTTTGCATATAAAACATTTACTGAAAAGCCAGATGAAATTATAAAAGAGTATGGCATACAACGAGTACATCACCGAATTTTATTTTTTATCGCACGATTTCCAGGGATAAGTGTAAATGAGTTATTATCACTGTTAGAAATAAGTAAACAAGCTCTTCACGGACCACTACGACAACTTGTGGAAAAAGGCTTAATTGAGAGTAATGAAGCTACACATGATCGCCGTGTGAAACAGTTATCTTTAACAGAAATAGGTGTAGATTTAGAGAAAAAATTGAGCGATGTTCAAAGACAACAGATGAGTGCTATTTTTTCAAAATTTGGTGAATCGTGTGAAGAAAATTGGCATCAAGTTATGAATGAAATGGCAAATAGTCGATCAGGTTTTGATGCTTGGATATCAAAACGAGCAGTTGTAATCAATCAGAAATAATAAGAAATATATCTGTTTTTATAGTTTGAAAAAGAACAAATTTTATCCATACATTTGGCAACTATGGATTGGTCATAGAGTGAATGGATAAAAAGATACATTACTAGATACTTTATACGTGTACGCAATGGAACAATAAAATTCACATTTCCGAGAGGGGAATTATTATGATAAAACTTGTACTTATTCGTCACGGACAAAGTTTATGGAATCTTGAAAATCGCTTTACAGGATGGACAGATGTAGATTTATCAGAGAATGGATTAAGTGAAGCGAGAGAAGCAGGAGCGATATTAAAGAAAAATGGATATACTTTTGATGTCGCGTGTACGTCTGTATTAAAACGAGCAATCCGGACGTTATGGATTGTACTTCATGAGATGGATCTTGCTTGGGTACCAGTACATAAATCTTGGAAGCTAAATGAAAGACATTACGGTGCATTGCAAGGGTTGAATAAAGATGAAACTGCGAAAAAGTATGGTGAGGAGCAAGTTCATATTTGGAGAAGAAGTATTGATGTAAGACCACCTGCTCTTACTGAGGATGATCCTAGATATGAAATGAATGATCCAAAATATAAAGCACTTAAAAAAGGTGAGTTTCCATTGACTGAATGTTTAGTGGATACGGAGAAAAGAGTACTTGATTATTGGCATTCAGAAATCGCGCCATCATTAAAAAGTGGTGAAAAGGTAATTATTTCATCACACGGTAATACGATTCGTTCGCTAGTGAAATACTTAGATAACCTTTCAAGCGATGGTGTTGTTTCATTAAATATTCCAACGAGCATTCCACTCGTTTATGAATTAGACGATGATTTACGTCCGATTCGTCATTATTACTTAAGTATGGACGGAGAAGTACCAAAAGGGGAAATTCCGAAACATATTTCTTTTTAACATGAAAATTTGAAACGCATGCTTGTCTACATATACAATGTAGATTCATGATAAAAGACGTGGTACCTTCTAATGTATATGCGATATTGCTAAATTTAGAAGCTTGTCCACGTCTTTTGTCATAAAGAGGGCTGCTTGTGCATGTAATGATATCGTGAGTAGTTTTTGAATGGAGGGTGATGTCATTGGTGATCTCTAACATTCGAATCGGCTTATTTATTTTAGCAATCGTTTTTCTCGTTCTTGTGTTCTTTTACTGGAGAAACGAAGAGTTGTACGAGGAGAAAAAGCAACGTATTAGAAAGACTTGGTATGGGTTGTTTATAATATCAGTCACCGTGTATTTCATGATAAAAGGAATTGATTTAACCCTCTGGAAAAACCTTTTAATGTTCACTGCAATGGTTATTTTCGTTGATATCGCATTTATTTTAACACCTAATATTTCCGAAATATGGGGAGCGAAATTTAGCGATATTGGCAAGACTGTTCAATCGATAAAACGGTCTTTAATTGCTTCTAAAGCAAGAGGGGAAATATATACAACAATTATTCAAAATGTCAATCCAGCAATGTTCGGTACAATGGAATGGCATACGGAAGAAGAGTATACAAAAAGCTTAAACGCATTTTTAGATTCGTATGGGGAAAAGATTGGTGCGAAAATTGTTGTATTTGAAGCGGCAAAGGAATTAAATACTAACTTTCGCGGTATCCGTTCTCAATTTAGTATTATCGTTCCGTTTGAACACATTGAGCAGTTGAATGAGCAGAAAGCGGTACAAGTAGAAAATGTCGGCATTATACCAGCAAAAACTGTGAGTGATGTTTTCATTGTTATTGATGGGAAGAAAAATAATCTGCAAGATCGAGATTTTGAAAATGTATATAATTTAACAATACATCATAGTTATTTTAGTAAATAAGGACAGGATTTTCTTCTGTCCTTTTCACTTATACATAAAGGTAAAGCGAATTTAGACAAACTTGTATAAAATCGGACAATCATTCCTACACTAGCACGTAGAGGTGATTGTAGTGATAAAAGATTATGACAATGATTTTTTTAAAGAAGATAATGAAGATACAACAGATTTCTCGTTAATAAAAGGAGATACATTACAGCAAGTAGAAGAGTTAGAAGAAGAATTAAAAAGAAAATGATACTTGTACATGCTGCGTACATTTGCGATATAATATAAATAGAAGGTTGTATCTTTTTGAAAAGGGGGAGAAGAGATGGCTGAAGTAAATGTACAAAAGTCTTCATTTTTTAAAGAAAAAAAAGAAGAACCAAATACAGATTTCTCTCTTGTGAAAGGTGCGTTAACGGAAAATATAAATCGTTTAGAGAAACTGATGAATAATAGCAGTTCAAAATATATACGAGTGAAAAAAACAAAAGAAAATGCATAGAGCATTTTCTTTTGTTTTTTATTTAGCATTTAACTGTTCCTTTACTTTTGCAGGTAAGTCAGCTTCCTGAACCTCTTCATATGACTTTACTTCAATTGATGATATTTCATTTTTGCTCTTATCATCTTGATCTACATAAAGGCGTAAAAATGCATTTTCATTTAATTTATGATCATTTGATGTTTTTTTACTCCGTCTTCGTCATAAGCAGGCAATGTGTAGTTTCTTAAGTTTTTACCTTCAACTTTTTCGATAGTTCCTTCGCCTTGTATCTGTACGTAATATACATCTTTACCAATTCGATTTAATGATGCTCTTTCACATCCAATAGTAAAACTAGAAAATAATAAACATAGTGTAATAATCGCTAAAAACCTTTTCATTTTCTTTATCTCCTTCAATTTGTTTCTTTACACAGTATACGGCTATTATGAAATGAGAAAAATCGATTTAGATTACAACCCCCTTACAATGTTGTAAGAGTGTTGTCCATAAAATGAACAATATATTAAAAAGTTAAAAGAAAGGTAAAATAATGAATCATGGTATAATGATAAAAGACTTACATATTATTTTGTCATTTTGAGAGGAGCTTAAAAATGTATTCTACTTTAGAACAATTAACAAAGCACCCTGTATTTTATCATTTTGCAGAAATTTCAAAGATTCCTAGAGGATCGGGTAATGAAAAAGAAATTAGTGATTATTTAGTGGGCTTTGCAAAAGAGCGTAATTTAGAAGTGATTCAAGATGAAGCAATGAATGTCATTATTAAAAAAGAAGCAACTGCTGGCTATGAAAATGTACCAGCTATTATCATTCAAGGTCATATGGATATGGTGTGTGAAAAAAATCAAGCAACCGTACATGATTTTGAAAAAGATCCAATTGAATTACGAATCATTGGGGACATGTTATATGCAAGTCAAACGACTTTAGGTGCTGATAATGGTATTGCAGTTGCGTATGCAATGGCTTTATTAGATTCAAAAGATATTCCGCATCCAGCACTTGAAGTAGTTATTACTACTGAAGAAGAAACAACAATGGGTGGGGCTTTCGCTGTTGATGCAAATCACTTTGATGGTAAGATTTTTATAAATATTGATTCTGAAGAAGATCATAAATTACTTGTAAGTAGCGCAGGTGGTGCGAAAGCTGTTGAAACAATTCCAGTAATATGGGATGAAGCGCCAGCTAATACGAATGCATACCGTCTATATGTTGGTGGTCTAAAAGGCGGACATTCTGGTATGGAAATTGATAAACAACGTGGTAATGCAAACAAAGTATTAGGACGAGTATTACGTGATTTATCAGCAAATATTCAATTTGGTATAAGTGAAGTTCACGGCGGATTAAAAACAAATGCAATTCCGCGTGAAAGTGTAGCTACAATTGTATTACGTACAGAAGATGTAGAGAAAGTAGAAGAAAAACTAGAATCTTGGACTACAGTATTACAAGAAGAAATGCGTGCTGTTGATCCAGATGTTCATGTTACAATTACAAAATTGGATGAAAAAGTAGAAAAAGTATTTGCTAAAGAGACACAAAAGCAACTTATTTCATCATTATTCTTAATTCCAAACGGCATTCAAAGTATGAGCATGGATATTAAAGGTCTAGTAGAAAGTTCAACAAATTTAGGCGTTATTGAAACGTTGCAAAATGAAATTAAATTACGTAACGAAGTGAGAAGTTCTGTAAGTAGTTTAAAACAACATGTTGCAGATGAGATTAAATGTATTGCCGAATTAGTTGGTGCAACATTTGAAATAGAGTCAGAGTATCCAGAATGGCCATACAATCCGAATTCACAAATTCGTAATTTATTTGAAAAAGTACATCAAGAAAAATACAATAAAGATGTTGAAATCTTTGCTGTACATGCAGGAATCGAATGTAGTGTATTCGTTCAAAAGATGCCTGAATTAGATGCAATTTCATTCGGTCCAGATATATTTAATGTTCACACTCCAGATGAACATATTAGTATTTCTTCTGTTGTGAATAACTGGGGCTTCTTCGTTGATGTAATGAAGGGTACGAAGGAATTGGCTAAATAATAGTAATGAAATGAAAAGTAGCCTATAAAACTTTATAGGCTACTTTTTGTATAGCGTTTTATTAGAAATTCATTTTTACGTTAGTATTTAATTCTTGCTTTTATTTCTCGAGGAGATTGTACCAAAGGCTGCTCCAGTTATTGCTCCGATTAAAGTCATAAAAATTGCACCCCATGCTGCAAATGACATCTTTACACCTCCAAATAATCAATTATTGTTTCTTAGACTTTTGAATAGAAATGCTAATTGCGACAACTATTAAGAAAATAAGAGGAGACCAAGAAAAGAAAGACATGTAATATTCTCCTTCCAATATTAATTTTAGACCTTTATATAAATAAATTATCGCATGTTTAAAGAATGAACATATAGAATATGCAATATTGCATATCGAATTGTAGGGCATAAAGAAGTGAAAACGGTTCGTGAATAAAAATGCTAATTTATAAAGAAAGTAAGGATTTTTTCTAACCTTAAAAAGGGCAGACAATCAAAAAGCTCTCTACCTTATATAAGGCAGAGAGCTTTTAAAATAGTTTTTGTCTAATAACAATGGTATCCAATATTTATTGGTGAGATAAACGTAAATTATTTTGAGATTTTAAAACTGCCTCCATAATAATAATTTTCTCCAAGTTTCATAACAGCTACATATGTTCCAGGATTATAAGCCTTAGTAATAGGTGTTACAAATCTACCATAATTATGTTTCAAACCCGAGTCATAAATGGTTTTATATCTATGCAAGTTTATTTCATCATTTTCATTTCCACTCAATTGATATATTTTTACAATACCAGTATCTTTACCACCAGTAAATATAGTAACATTGAATGTATCTCCATGTTTTAAGTCACCAACTGCTAACTCTTCTATAAAATCTGCATTATGATGTAATAAAAAATAGCTTTGCCACCGCCAATTATCTGAATATCGTGATTCTTTTTGTGTAAGTTGCGATTCAGCAGACACAGGTGGGAGTGTAGCAATTGTATTCGAAAATAAAAATCCTCCAACAGTTAATGCACCAATAATTGTTGATTGCCTTAAAAGTTTCATGTTCTAAACCTCCTATTTACTTAAGGATTCAGAAATCGTTTTTGTGAAAAACTAGCTGTGAAATCTAATGGATGATAATATCTTCTATAATCATATTAACATTTATTGATTTATCAGACAAATTAAAATGTAATAGGACTATATCGAGGAAGTTACGGCTAATACAGGAAAGAAGTTAGATGTATAGTTAAGAAATCTTTATCATATGTAATTGGGATTTGTTATTTGAAAACTCGATTGTTTTAATGTTAAATTTCAATTCACACTTTAAGTTTTAGTACATAATTTTACAATTTGACTTATGTAATTTAACACGTTATGATTTTTTTATTATAACAGAAAGGCTTGAATATAATGATTCGTCGTTTGAGAAAGCTAAAAAATGTAGCAGTCGTATTAAGCTTCTAAGTGAATTACAAAGATCTACAATACTTAGAAGCGAGGAATAAAGTTATGAAGCATCCATTATATAATCATTGGTCAGAAACGAGGTATTTAAAAGATATAGTAACAAATCCACTCATTGAAGTAGGAGAGTACTCCTATTATTCAGGGTATTATAGTCATCAAAATTTTGAAGATGGCTGTGTAAGGTATTTGTGGGGGGATGCTAAGTCCCAAGCACTGTTCAATCCAATTGAACAGATGGGATGGCATCTTGATAAACTCATTATTGGGAATTATGTTTGCATTGCAAGTGGAGTAGTCATTTTAATGGGTGGTAATCATAATCATCACTCCGAATGGATTACAGTATATCCATTCGCTGAGCAAATTGAACAATCATATGAAGCGAAGGGCGATACAGTCATTAAAAGTGATGCTTGGATTGGAATGAATGCAATAATAATGCCTGGCGTTACTATTGGTGAAGGAGCAATTGTTGCTGCAGGATCTGTCGTAAGTAAAGATGTTCCGCCGTATACAATAGTTGGTGGAAATCCTGCTAAGGAAATAAAGAAACGATTCACTGATATAGAGATAAATATATTAATGGAAATGCGTTGGTTTGATTGGGATAGGAAATTGATTGAGAAGGCAATCCCGCTGTTATCTAGTCCATCCATCGAACCATTATTTGCTTTTTATAAAAATCAAGTGAAAAATAAATAAATCAGTTAGAAAAACTACATCCAGTATAGGATGTAGTTTTTTATTTTTTGTAAATGTGGAACAAATGTATTACTTATATTGTCTATTAAGTGTAACCCTAAAAAATATGAAAGTACGAATCATTTTGAAAAATACAAAGGTATTAAAAAGAGGGATATGTGTGGGAATACTATGTGTCAGTGTGTCTAAAAGGGTTTCTATATGAAAGTGGTCCTAATGTCTTATATGTATATAGAATTTGATAACGCTGTCTATTTTTTGAAGGGTTATGTTAGAACAACGTTTTTTGAGTACAAAAATATTGGAGGTAACAGAAGTGAAAGATATGTTTTGCAAGGGATTTATTACAATAGTAACAGTGCTTACACTATTTTGTAGCATGGTCGTTACATTTGGAAGAACATCAGCGGAAACAATTCCTGCTATAGACGTTGAAGCAGGATCAGCAATTTTAATAGAAGCAAATTCCGGAAAAATTTTATATGAAAAAAATGCAGATGAATCATTGGCAATTGCTAGTATGACAAAAATGATGAGCGAATACTTAGTTCATGAAGCGGTGGATAAAGGAAAACTTAAATGGGATCAAAAAGTTAAAATCTCTGAATATGCACATAAGATTTCGCAAGATCGTTCATTATCAAATGTTCCATTAGAAAATGGTGGCTCTTATACGGTAAAAGAGTTATATGAGGCAATGGCAATTTACTCTGCAAATGGTGCAACAATTGCTTTAGTTGAACAGATTGCTGGCAAAGAGATCAATTTTGTAAAAATGATGAACGATAAGTCGAAAGAGTTTGGAATGAAAGATTATAAGTTTGTAAACTCTACAGGCTTAACAAATCAAGATTTAAAAGGATATCACCTAGAAGGGACGACTCTAGACGAGAAAAATAAAATGTCTGCAAGGGATTGTGCAATTTTAGCACAACGTCTTATTCAAGATTTTCCCCAAATATTAAATACAGCAAAAATTCCTAAAAAAACATTCCAAGAGGGTGGTAAATATCCAATTGATATGGCGAACTTTAACTGGATGTTAAAAGGTTTAATTAAGCAATATGAAGGTGTAGATGGTTTGAAAACAGGAACGACTCCAGAAGCGGGAGATTGTTTCACTGGTACAGTAGAAAGAAACGGTATGCGCCTAATTTCTGTAGTGATAAAAGCAAAATCTCATACGGCACGTTTTGATGAAACAAAGAAATTATACGATTATGGATTTGCGAATTTTGAAGTGAAGAATGTCTACGGAAAAGATTCAGTAGTAAAAGGACATGAAACAGTTCGAGTGGCAAATGCAAAAGACAAAGATGTAGTAGTTCAAACGAAGCAAGCTGTTTCACTTCCAATGCCGAAGGGCAACAAAGACATTTATAAAAAAGAATTTAAAGTATTGAATACGGAACAAGAAGCGCCTATTAAAAAAGGTGTAACAATTAGTAAGATGATTATCTCGCCTAAAGATAGTACAGATCCTGGGTTCTTATCAGGTAAATCATTACAAGTAGACCTTGTAACAAAATCTGATATAGAACAAGCGAATTGGTTTACACGTTTTATGCGTAACATAGGATCTTTTTTTAGCGGTATGTGGGATAGTACGGTTGATATAGTAAAAAGCTAATTTTATAGTTTGAAACAAACAGTTTCAAAGTATTATAGATTTTTATGTGGACGGCTTGGAATTAAAGATTGCATTGATTTACAAATTTGGTCCTCCGGAATTTTTGGTATTGCTATTAAGCTAAAATAAATTTGTATCTATATAATCAAAAAGGATGGCGTTTATTATGAATCTTTCGATTTAAAGGATTCTGGTGCAAGGTTAGTTTAATAAAGTTACATGATGAAAAACCACCCATTATTCCATCAAATGACAATAAAAAAATAATATCCGGTAAGTATTTCTGTAATTAGATTTTATCCCGCATTAACGGGCAGTAAGACTCCACTGATTAAAGTTTCACTTTATAAAAATTTAATAAAATCTTTTCTTTGTATTAAATATTTTGTTTTAAATTATGTATATAAAGAAATGGAGGTCAAATTAACTTTGTACTGCTTATATTAGGAATTTAAAGAAAGAATATGTACAATTCTCCCACTACATTTGCATAGTGGCCTTTATGAAAAGAAAAATCTACAATTTACAAGGAGAACATTTTATGAGTAAGAGAATAAAAGAATTAGATTCCATACGAGGGTTAGCGGCACTTACTGTGGTATTTGGACATTTTTGTTTAATGCTACCATCGTTGCCTAATTCTATTAAATTTTCCCCGCTTAGGTTTTTATGGGCGGGTGGGGAAGCTGTTATCGTTTTTTATATACTAAGTGGTTTTGTGTTATCTATGGCACTTTATCATTCAAAAACAAATTATTGGGGATATTTAATTAAGAGATTTGTAAGAATCTATATTCCTTATTATTTTTGGATAATCGTTACCTTTGTTTTATTTATTTTATTTTCGCCATATGAAGTGGTAGGACTACGGGATTGGTTCTATGATAGGTGGCAAGGGTCTATAACAAAATTAGATATTATAAACCACTTTGTGCTTCTTAATAACTTTTTTACGGAAAATTATAATCCAGTTATTTGGTCATTGGCTCAAGAAATGCGTATATCTATTGTGTTTCCTTTGTTATTCCTTCTTTTTTATAAACTGAATTGGAAGAAAACGATACTATTTGCTTTGAGCTTTTCTTTAATTAGTGTTTTTCTTAATATGTTGCATATTGGGAAAGCTGAAGGATTTTATAATGGTTATGCCGATACACTGCATTTTACATCTATGTTTATGGTTGGAATGTTACTTTTTAAGCATCAGGAAAAACTTATCTACTCATATAGGAATATGAAAATATTTAAAAAAGGATTTCTTATTGCCTTAGGAATTATTCTATATTTATATTCCATTTTAATTTATGGTTTTTCCCGTAATGATACTACTTTCTTATTAAAAGATTGGGGTGTCGTAATGGGGGTTAGTATATTTATTATAATGGTTATGAGTAACCTAAAAGTAAAAATACTTTTAAATAAGAGTGTGTTTGTATACTTAGGAGAAATTTCATACAGTATCTATTTGTGTCATTTTCCAATCATGATGGTACTATTTAAACTTTTGTATACAAAGATACCTATCTTTTTCCTTCTTACTTTGTGCATTACAATGACACTACTTTTTTCTATAGTTTCGTATCATTTAATCGAAAAGAAATGTATCAACTGGGCAAAACAAAGAACTTCAAATTTTTTGAAAAAAGTATAATACCTAGAGGGATTATATCCCGCTATTTGCCGCACAGTAAGATCCCTTCACTTCAAAATTCAGCGAGAGCAAAGAAGTTAGGTGGGAAATTAACTGTCCGTAAAAGCCCAATTGGTTCAACTAATAATCAGTGAGGGATGAAGAAAACCTCTACTGATTAAAGTTTAACTTCATTTCTTTAGTAAATATATGAATATGACCGATTCCTAAGTATACTTAGGAATCGGTCAATTTTGGATTCTAAATGTCAATATAGTAAAGTGGAATATAATTGAAATCGAAAACCACTTAGAAATAACAATTACGGTGTGAGCTATTGTATAGTATAGATATGGTTAATAATAAAGGGGGAATACATATGTGGAAGCGATTTGTAGCAATTGGTGATAGTTTTACAGAGGGGATAGGGGATCAAGTTGAGGGAATTGCATTAAAAAGCTGGGTAGATCATTTTGTTCAACTGTGTGAAAACGATATAGAATATGCCAATTTTGCAAAGCGTGGGTTAGTAACTAAAGAAATTCGCTCGCAGCAATTGGAAAAGGCGTTAACTTTTAATCCAGATTTGGTTAGTCTCATTGCAGGGGCAAACGATGTTTTAAAAGGACGTTGGAATCATGATGCATATAAGAATGATATGGAATTTATGATAGATACATTAAGTAAAGCAGGGGCGGATATTATTATAGCAAACCTTCCAGATTTTACAGTTAGGCTTCCTTTTGCTTCTGAAAAAAAACAAGTAATAAAAGAACAATTATTAGAGGCAAATGAAGTTGTACATTCACTGAGCAGAGAGTATAAGCTTCATCATGTTGATTTTTGGAATCATCATTTAGTTAACGACAATACGCTTTGGTCTAAGGATTTAATTCATCCAAACTCAAAAGGATATGTAAAAGTTGCTGAATTAATTTTTAGTAGTTTGCCTGTACAGAAAACAAAATAATAGTTTGCAATGTAACGAATATGATATTAAGTGTATGAAGCTATGTTTTTTAGTAAATGGAAAGAACTAAACATTTAGCAAACAAAGCGTTTCTGCGATATATTTCTACAGTAGTGCACAAATAAAGAATCACAAAGAAAGATCACTTATGGAAATAGGTGGTCTTTAAATGGTTTTATAACTAAATTAGTATATACTGTATTACTAACAGTTTCATACTACATAAAAATTAAGTTCTCTTATAGAAAAAATGATTTTATATTATCTTAAAATACAATAACATGTTCAAATGATTTTTTGGGTATGTATCCTAATTGTGAATGATGTGTAATTTTTTTTGAAGTATAAATATCCAATAAATAAAATAGGTAGTAGGTGCAGAAGTATTAATACTATATTATTCAATTCTTGTTATGAGTACATTAGTGATTAGTAATATTATATTTTTATGATCAACTTTAGTTATTGGAATTAATTTGCATAGAAAATATGTAGGATAAGAAAAAATAAATATACTTTATTGTATATTTGTTTTTTTGTTTAGTAGGATTTATAGTCTCCATAAACTATTATATTAATAAAATTAAAAAAACTTAATTCTTGATATCCTTATGGCTAAAGCCATCTATAAAATGACAATATAACTAAATAATTGTTTGGTATGATTTGTGGATTTAGCTTTTTATCCGAATTTTCTGATTCAAATATTTCAACTTTATGAATATAGTAGGTGAAATATTTGTGTGATAGTATTTGAGATAGAAAAAAGCCAACTTTAAAAAGGATGTGAATTGAATGTGCAAACGACTGTAAAGGGTTATATTAAGGCAACGTTTAGCTGTTATTAGTGTAAGGTAAAGATATATTTTGTAACAGTTGATATAAAAATGAAGAAATAGGTACGCTTTCGTTTGTCTGATTATTTTAAATATATGAAAAACAAGATTGGTTTGAGTTTTGACGAAATTAAATTCTAGGTGAGATGTCAATAATGATTAATTAGGTTTAATAAAGAGGTACCTTATACGCAAAAGCGTTTATATTAGTAACCTAAGGAGCTTGCTTTTATGAAAACTACTGATTCAAAAGGCCTATTAGGAAATAGGGTTTATTTACAAGTTTTCTCTGCCTATTCATTGCTTATGCTTGGTGTTTTTATTGATATGTTAGCGATTATGACTATAGTTGGGTTTGAATGGGAAGTAGATCCTACTATGATTGGATTGATTCCTGTTGCATATGCACTTCCAGGAATTATTTTTGGCTCATGGGCGGGTGTTATTGCAGATCGTTTTAGAAAAATTCCAATTATGATGTTCTGTAATCTAATGGTTGGTCTAATAACGATTGCTCTTTTATTTGTACAAGATATCCACTGGCTCTTAGTGGCATTAATGATTCGTTCCATTTTTATTGTTTTCTATTATCCTGCACAGCAAACACTAACAAGACAGATTGTCTCTCCGGATTTGCTTACTAAAGCAGTAAGTATCAACGGAATAGTAGAGCAGGGTACCAAAATAGTTGGCCCACTTATAGGGGGCATGTTGCTGAGCTGGTTTCAACCAGAGTTCTGCCTCATTATAAGAGCTATAAGTTGTTTATTAGCTACCTTAGTTCTGATACCCACAATAAAATTTAAAGAAACTATATCGAAAGAATTTGTTGAAAAGCAAAAACAAAGTACTTGGACCGCTTGGGTACAAGGGTGGGGTTATGTGTTATCTAATCGGATAATATTATCAACTATGATTTTCGTTACAATAGCCATGGCAGTATTACAATTAGTAGACTCACAATTCCCAACTTTATTTAAGAGCTTATTCCCACATGATAAAAGTAAAATGGGATATATCATTTCTATTATTGGTCTTGGCGGAATACTTGGTGCATTACTAACTCAGAAATTAAAACAATTTCAATATGGCTGGGTAGTATGTGGAGGTATGGTTTTAATGGGAATTGGTTTTGGGGGGATTGGTTTGATAACGCCCGGTACGGTCTTCGTTTTGGCCTATTTAATTAGTTTTATCGCTGGTATTGGAAGTGGGCTGATGCTTGTATCTAATCAAGTCATTTTACAAATAGAATCCGATCAAGATCAAGTAGGAAGAGTATTTGGTATTCAAAGCAGTTTAACAAACGCAGTTTTAATTATTTCTCCTGCTATGAGTGGCCCATTAGTGCATTTGTTCGGAGTAACTCAACTCTATGTTTATGGAGGGATTGGGCTTGTTATCATTGGAGTAATTGGAGTTTCACTGCAGAAATATTTATGGGCTAAACATAAACACGAACCTATAAGAGCAAATAATTTTTGAAGGGAAGATTTTTATGACCAATGAGGAATGTTATTCATTAAGCCATCCGCAGCGAAGAATATGGTATACAGAAGTTATTCATTCTGATAAAGGAATATGTAATTTAAGATTTTTATTTAAACTTCATCGAAAAATGAATTATTCAAAATTAAACCAAGTTGTGAATCGAGTCATTAGTGAAAATGATGGTCTGTGCATTAGGTTAAAAGAAAATGGGCATCAGGAACCGAAACAATATTTTATTAAACATGAAGAACAAGAATTTGAGTTTTTTGATTTCAGTAATGTGGAGAATACAAATTTGCTTGAGGAATGGATTGAGCAGAAAACAAAAGAAACGTTTACATTATTTAATTCAAATTTATACTATTTCGCTTTAATAAAATTAAACGATAACGAATGTGCAGTCTTTGGAAATGTTCATCATATTATTATGGATGGTTTATCAATTCAAATATTTACTGAGCAGATTGCAAAATATTATTATGAAATGTATAACGAGAATGAGGAAGGTGAAAGTGAAAATTCATATGTTCAATTTCTGACTAATGAACAAACATACTTGAATAGTAGTCGCTTTCAAAAAGATCAAAAATTCTGGTTAGAGGAATTTAAAACACTGCCATCTGTGACTGGATTGAAGCCCTATAATACGTACCAAGCTAGTACCAAAGCATCACGTGAGACATTTATATTAACGGAGCATTTGAAGAGAAAGATAGAAAAATTTTCTGAAGATTACAAAATTAGTTTATACACTTTTTTTGTTGCTGCTTTCTCGTTGTCCATGTATCGGTGGACCTCATCGCTTGATATTGGTTTAGGAATGGCTTACGGCAATCGTATGACTAAAATGGAGCGAAAATTGATTGGAATGATGGTGAGTACAGTTCCTTTAAGAATGGATATTGATCCGGAAGAAGAAGTACTTTCATTTATTAGTAGGGTATCCAGAAAACAAAGCAAATTATTGAGACACCAGAAATATCCATTTGATTTGTTATTAAAGCAGATTAATAAAGAGAATAATAGTAATGTGAGACTTTTCGGAACTACGATTGATTATAGGGATCGTGATGAAAGTGGTGACTCACTATGGATTCCAAACCATGAAGAGGTGCAAGATTTTGCAGTGCATATTGAAAATCTAATTGATATTGACTCTTTACATGTACATATTGATTATCGTGAGGAGCTATTTTCTAAGGAAGAGATAAAACGTTTTTTTAACGTGATGTTAGCGATAATGGAAAACACTTTTGAAAAACCAAAGCAGAAGGTAGCTGAAATCGAAATCATTTCTGATGAAGATAAAAGAAGAAGTTTAGTTGAGTTCAACAATCCTAAGCTGGATTTCCCATCTCAAGTAACTATTCATGAATTGTTCGAACAGCAAGCGTTGAACTATCCACGCGATATTGCAGTTACGTATGGAAAAGAAAAAGTTACTTATAGAGAGCTTAATGAACGCGCAAATCAGTTAGCTCATTATTTGCAGAAAAAGGGAGTAAGACCTGATACTTTAGTGGGACTGTGCGTTGAACGTTCCCTCGAAATGATTGTAGGTATTTTAGGGATTTTGAAGGCTGGTGGGGCTTATGTTCCACTTGATTCAACATATCCAGAGCAGCGACTTCAATATATTTTAGAAGATGCTAGCATTCAGTTATTCGTAACGCAAGAAAGTTTAAAAGAATTGAAATGTTTACCAGAAAATGTTGAGTCGATTTGCCTGGATCGTGATCAAGATGAGATTGGGAAAGAAAGTAAGACTTTACCGGTTTCTGATGTCAGTTCCCAAAATTTAGCATACGTGATCTATACTTCGGGATCAACGGGGAATCCAAAGGGTGTTATGATAGAGCATCACAATGTCATTCGGTTATTTAAATCAACGGATTGTTGGTATCAGTTTAATGAAAAAGATACTTGGACGCTTTTTCATTCTTATGCATTTGATTTCTCAGTATGGGAAATTTGGGGAGCATTATTATATGGTGGAAAATTAGTTGTTGTTCCGTACTGGATTAGTCGATCACCTAAGGATTTTTATCAATTATTGGTGGAGGAAGAAGTCACAGTTCTAAATCAGACACCTTCTGCATTTCGACAATTAATACAAGTGTGTGAACAAGAAGATATGAATAAAAATTTGCAACTGCGTTATGTCATATTTGGCGGAGAAGCGTTAGAACCTACTAGCTTGTTACCGTGGTTTCAAAGGTATGGGGATAAAAAACCACAGTTAATTAATATGTATGGAATTACAGAAACTACCGTTCATGTTACATATTATCCAATTACTCTAGAAGATGTGCAGCATGCTTCAAGAAGTAATATTGGCAAGCGGATTCCCGATTTAGAAGTGTATATACTGGACGCTTATCAACAACCTGTTCCTATAGGTGTTGATGGTGAACTTTATATTGGTGGGGCAGGACTGGCACGTGGGTATTTAAAGAGACCTGAATTAACAGCAGAGCGTTTTATATCTCATCCATTTAGTAGTGATCCGAAAGCGAGATTATACCGGACAGGAGACTTAGCGAGGTATTTGCCAGATGGAAATCTGGATTATCGTGGAAGAATTGATCATCAGGTTAAAATACGTGGTTTCCGAATTGAGATTGGGGAGATTGAGTCTACTTTACATACATATGCATCTGTAAAAGAGGCAGTTGTAATTGTAAGAGAAGATCAGCCAGGCGATAAAAGATTAGTAGCATATGTTGTAGGAGATGGAAATGTAGATGCGTGGAGAGAGTATCTTAAAGCGAAACTACCAAGTTATATGGTTCCTTCGGGATTTGTGGTGATGGAAGCTATTCCACTTACAGCTAATGGTAAAGTTGATCGTGAGGCCTTACCTATGCCGGAGGAAAAGCAGATTAATAGTGAATCTGTTGGCCCTCGGAATAGTAACGAACAGATACTGACTACCATTTGGAAGCAAGTATTAGGTGTTAAAAAGGTGGGAATCTATGATAATTTCTTTGAAATTGGTGGCGACTCGATTCTCAGTATTCAAATCATATCTCAAGCAAGTCAAGTGGGGTTAAAACTTACTCCAAAGCAAATGTTTGAATGCCCAACTATCGCTGAGCTGGCACAAGTGGCTATAAAAACGCAGGGAGTACAAGCGGAGCAGGGAATTGTGATAGGTGATGTGTCTCTTACTCCAATTCAGTGTTGGTTCTTCGAGCAAGAACATCCACATCTGGAGCATTGGAATCAATCAATGCTATTAAGAGTAAAAGAAAGATTGGATGTGAAGTTACTAGAGGGAGCGATAGTAACTTTACTCAAACATCATGATGCTTTACGTTTCCGGTACAAACAGTTACCAAGCGGAACGTGGAGGCAGAGAAATGAAGGGACTGATGAGCTGTCAGTACTCCATGTTGTAAAACGGAATCAAGTTAATGAAAAAGAGTGGAATACAATAATACAAGAAGAGATGAACATTAATCAAGCTAGTTTCAATCTAGTTACTGGTCCGTTAATGAGGATAGTGTACTTTGAGGATAACTTGACTGGAAATGATCGAATATTCTGGGTGATTCATCATTTAGTAGTAGATGGAGTATCATGGAGGGTTCTATTGGAAGATTTACAGACGGTATATAACCAGATGAAACAAGGTCAAGAAGTTCGCTTACCTGCGAAAAGTACTTCTTTTAAAGAATGGTCTGAACGACTCCAGACGTACAGTGATTCGGGTATTTCGAAAGAAGTACAAGATTATTGGAATGAACAAGTAGAAAAAGAAACGATGAAAATTCCAATGGACTATCCAATACAAAAAACAACAGAAGAATCGATTGATCAAGTGACAGGGACTTTAGGAATAGAAGAAACACATGAATTGTTACACGAAGTTCCAGTAACTCATAAGACAAGGATTGATGAGGTACTATTAACGGCATTAGGACAAGCTATCGTCGATTGTACAAATCAGCAAACGGTTTCTATTCATCTAGAAGGACACGGAAGAGAAGAGGTAATTGAAGGTATTGATTTATCAAGGACAGTGGGCTGGTTCACGAGTATTTATCCCGTTCATCTCAATTTTCAAGGAACTCAAACACCTATTGAAGGGTTAAAGGCTGTCAAAGAACAATTGCGTCGAATTCCGAATCGTGGAGTTGACTATGGTATTTTACGTTACTTGAATAAAGGATTACTTCCGTTTTATCAGCAAAAGCCTTCAATAAGTTTTAACTATTTGGGCCAATTTGATCAGGTTTTCTCAAGGGAATCTTTGTTTATGCAAGAGATAGGATTTACATTTTTAGATCATGCTCCAGATTCCAAACCATCTCATCTAATTGATGTTATTGGAATGGTGAAAGATGAAAAGTTACATTTTGTTTGGTTGTATAGTAGAGAACAGTTTTCTAAATTAAAAATTCAATTGATAGCAGATGGTATGTTGAGGCACCTTCGTCAACTTATAAATAAACCAACAACAGAGTCTGCTTTTACGGTATCAGATTTTGCTGATGCAGAGGATCTTACGGAAGAAAGCTTGAGCAAAGTATTACTTAAATTAACAAAGAAGAGGGTGTGAAAATGGGAGACGTTATTGATATATATGGTTTATCACCTTTGCAAAAAGGAATACTGTTTCATACTTTATACGATCAAGATGATGAACATTCATTTTCCTATATTGTACAAGTAGGTTTCTTGCTCGGGGGGCAATTGGATATTGCTACTTTTGAAAAGGCCTGGGAATATGTTATTCATCGACATGAGGTTTTACGTTCAGTATTTGTGTGGGAGGAAGTAGAAAAACCACTACAAGCGGTTTACCAACGTCTTCCTTTTACTATTCATCAAGAGGATTGGAGCGCCCATTCACACAAGGAAAGGGCGAAAAAATTACAACAGTTTTTAAATGCAGATCGTAGAAAAGGATTTTTATTAGATGAAGCACCATTGATGAGAGTCACTGCGATTAAAGAGGCAAATGAGGAAACGAGGATTATTTGGACACATCATCATATTTTGCTAGATGGATGGAGTGTGTCATTGGTCTTTAGTGAAGTGATGGAAGTTTATCTCAAGATGATAAGGGGAGAATTATTGAATCTTCCTAACTCTCTTCCTTATAAAAAATATATCCAGTGGATAAATAAACAAGATCAAAGTCAAGCAGAGGAATTTTGGAAAGAAGAATTAAAAGGGTTCTATGCACCTACGCCATTAGCAATGGAAAGAAAGAACCAAGGACAAGAGAAGGGCTATGGAGAGTGTGTTTATCAAGTATCTGAGGAACTTACTGAGAATTTACAAGAGTGGGTACGAAATAGTCGATTAACGTTGAATACGTTAGTACAAGGTGCATGGGCTTATTTGATGAGTAGGTATAGCGGTGAAAGTGACATCGTATTTGGCGTAACTAGCTCTGGACGTCCTACTGATTTAATGGGAGCAGAGAATATGGTGGGGTTATTTATTAACACCTTACCTACTAGAATTCGATTAACGGATAATACATCAGTAGTAGATTGGCTTCGTAAAATACAAATGAAAGAAATGGAACGAAGACAATATGAGTATAATTCGTTGATAGATATTCAAGGATGGAGTGAGGTTCCACGAAATAGTTCCTTGTTTCATACCTTGTATGTGTTTGAAAATTATCCAATTCAAGGTGAGAGAAATGAAGATTTAAGATTATTAGATGTTAAAAGCGCGGAACAAACCAATTATCCTTTAACACTCATTGTAATGCCCGGTAAGAAAATTACTTTAAAGTTAATGTATGATCGAAGCTATTTTAATGAAGGAACAATAAATCGGATTCAGAATCACTTATTGCAAATACTAATTCAGATGACGAAGAGCCTAGATTCAAAACTCTTTGAAATTACTCATTTAACAGCGGAAGAACAGATACTGTTACTTGAGGAATGGAATCATACTCAAGTAAATTATTCGGCTGAAGGCATGATTCATACGATATTTGAGGAGCAAGTAAAAAAAACACCGGAAGCAATCGCGGCTATTTACGAAAATGAACAAATTACCTATAAAGAGTTAGAGAAGCGTGCGAATCAACTAGCTCATTATTTACAAAAGCATGGTGTAGGACCAGAGTCTCTAGTTGGGGTATATATGGAACGTTCATTACAAATGATGATAGCGTTATTAGGGATTCTAAAATCAGGAGCAGCGTATGTTCCACTTGACCCTACTTATCCAGAGAGTCGGCTTCGATATATATTAGAGGATGCTGGAATCGAAGTATTAGTGACGGAAGAGAATTCTGAAAGTTTGTTTGTATCTGAAAATATAGAAACGATTTGTATGAATAAAGATTACACTGCAATTGAAAAAGAAAAATCAACCCCATGTATAAGTGGTGTAACAGGAGAAAGTTTAGCGTATGTTATGTATACTTCAGGATCTACAGGGAATCCAAAGGGAGTAATGATTGAGCATCATTCAGTAATCAATTATCTAGAATGGATGCAACATAAATATCCACTTTCTGAAAAGGATGTGGTCTTGCAGAAAACGCCATTCTCATTTGATGTCTCTGTTTGGGAGTTGTTTTGGGGTATTCACGTTGGTGCAAGTGTATCTTTCCTACCTCCAGGTGGAGAAAAAGATCCTTCTATTATAGCTGAAGTGATTAAAAAACATCAGGTTACTATAGTTCAATTTGTACCTTCGATGTTATCAGTTTTCTTAGATCATTTCAATCGTATTGAATTAAACATGAATTGTTCGTCCGTACGCCATGTATTTTCTGGTGGGGAAGAACTAAGTTCAGGGTTAGTTAGACGATTTCAGCAGAAATGGAATTATAGTGGACAAGTGAAATTAACCAACTTTTATGGACCAACTGAAGCCACTATTTATGTGAATGCATTTGATATTCAGCCTAATCAAGAATTTGTTTCTATTGGGCGGCCAATACAGAACACGCAATTATATGTATTAGACCAAAATCAACGTCTGCAATCAATAGGAATTGAGGGTGAGTTATATATTGGTGGTGCTGGTTTAGCGCGTGGATACTTAAATCGTCCGAATCTTACTGCTGAAAAATTCGTTTCACATCCATTTCGATTGGGGGAACGACTATATCGAACAGGAGATTCAGTAAGATATTTAACTGATGGAAATATAGAATTTATAGGTCGAATGGACCATCAAGTCAAAATGCGTGGTTTTAGGATTGAATTAGGAGAAATTGAAGCGACTTTAGAAAAATGTTCGTTTATTAAAGAGGCTGTTGTATTAGTTAGAGAAGATCGTCCAGGTGATCAACGATTGGTTGCATATGTAATAAGCGATGGAAATACCGAGGAGTGGAGAGAGTATTTACAAAACCAATTACCAAATCATATGATTCCAGCACACTTTGTAGAGCTAGAACACTTCCCGCTTACTCCGAATGGGAAAATTGATCGAAAGGCCTTGCCAGCACCTGATGATCAAGCTATTGGAGATTTAAATGTTCTACCTCGGACGCCATCGGAAGAGCTTATTGCCTCGGTTTGGGGTCAAGTGTTAGGGGTGGGGAATATTGGTATTCAGGATTCCTTTTTTGAACGTGGTGGACACTCACTACTTGCTACTCAAATTGTCTCTCGATTGCAAGAATTGTTCCAAATCAAAATTCCCTTACGTGAACTTTTCAAGCACGATACAGTGGCAGCGTTGGCGAAACGAGTAGATCAGTTACGAAAAGAAGATAAAAAACGAGAGATTGCCCCTCTTGTACCTATGAAACGGGAAGAAGCTATTCCACTTTCCTATGCGCAGAAACGTCTATGGTTTATTGATCAATTAATGCCAAATAGTGCTATGTACAATATTCATGCAGCGTGTCGCTTAACAGGTAAATGGTCAATTGAAGCATTGGAGGCCGGATGGAATCAATTGTTGGAGCGTCATGAATCATTGCGAACGATAATTCTAGAACAAGAGGGTGAACCTTTTCAACAGGTTCAATCTCATGTATTCGGGCATATCCCTCAAACGAATCTAACAGATTTCTCTTTGGAAGATAGGGAAAGAGAAATGAAACGGCTCATTCAAAACGAAGCTGAGGAACCATTTTATTTTGGACAAGGTCCTCTAATTCGAACACGCATATTGAAAGTGGACAGTGAAGAGTGGATTCTCATTTGTACGATGCATCATATTATTTCAGATGGATGGTCAATGGGAATCTTACTTGAAGAATGGATGGCTTTTTATGAAGGAGCATTAAGCGACAAACCGGTGGAATTGAAGGAGTTATCTATCCAATATGCAGATTTTGTCATGTGGCAGAAGGAATGGCAAAAAGAAGAGAATTTGAATCAGCACCTTCAATATTGGAAGGAAGAATTGTCTGGGGAACTACCGGTTTTACAATTACCGATGGATCGTCCTCGACCTGCAGTTCAAACCCATCGTGGTGCAAGTCAGTCTTTAATAGTGGCGAATTCCCTACAGGAAAAGCTCAAAGATTTAAGTCTGCAAGAAGGATGCACTTTATTTATGACATTGATGGCAGCGTATCAAAGCTTCCTTTCTCGTTATACAGGACAGGACGACATCATAGTTGGAAGCCCGATTGCTAATCGAAATGTGAAAGAGATTGAGGGATTAATAGGTCTCTTTGCAAATACGTTAGTTTATCGAGCTGATTTCAGTGAAAACCCGACGTTCCAAGAACTTTTGTCGCAGGTAAGAAAAAAAGCACTAAAAGCATACGAGTATCAGGATATTCCATTTGAGAAAGTGGTAGAATCCGTAAAGCCGGAACGGAATACAAGTCATTCACCAATATTCCAAACCATGTTTACTTTACAGAATACGAAACAAGAGTTTCTTCAGCTATCTGAAAGACAAATGGAACTCATGGAAAGCCATGTTTCTGTTGCAAAATTTGATTTGAGTTTATTTGCTTCTGAGACGGAAGAAGGATTATCACTAACCTTTGAATATAATACTGATTTGTTTAATGATACAACCATTGAACGTATGGTAAGTCATTTTGAACATTGGCTAAATCAAATTGCCTCTTATCCAAAATGTTTATTATCAGAATTGAATATGTTATCGAAAATAGAATATAAGCAACTACTAGAGGAATGGAATGAATTAGCTGTTAATGATATAGAAGATAGCATGATTCATACAATGTTTGAAGAACAAGTGGAAAAAACACCAGAAGCAATTGCAGTAGTGTGCGAAGATGAAGAACTAACATATCGAGAGTTGGACGAACGCTCGAATCAGTTGGCACATTATTTACAAAAAAATGGTGTTACATGCGAATCATTAGTTGGGATTTGTGTTACACGTTCATCCGAGATGATTGTCGGTCTCTTAGGAATTATGAAGGCAGGAGGAGCATATGTCCCAATTGATCCAGCATATCCGGAAAGTCGACTGCAGTACATTTTAGAAGATGCTCAAATAAAGGTACTGGTGACACAGGAAAAGTTACAACAAAAAATGGTTATACCTACATTCGTCAACGTCATTTGTATTGATCGTAATCGATCAGAAATAGAACAAGAAGTTACTACGGTATGCACGAGTGAAGTGACGGGCGATAACTTAGCCTATATTATCTATACTTCAGGCTCCACTGGAAATCCAAAGGGAGTAATGATTGAGCACAGGAATACAGTAACAATGATTCATTGGGCGCATCACACGTATTCCCGAAAGGCATTAGCGGGAGTATTAGCTTCAACTTCACTATCTTTTGATTTATCCGTTTTTGAAGTATTTGTTCCCTTAACGATGGGGGGGAAGGTGATTGTCGCTGAAAATGCTCTACATCTAGACAAGTTGTCTACCAAAGGTGTGACTTTGGTTAATACTGTGCCATCGGCAGCAAAGGAACTGGTTCGAGCAAAGACAATTCCTTCTTCAGTAAAGGTAATGAATTTGGCTGGAGAACCGTTACCATATCCGCTTGTTCAAGATTTATACGAGAGAAGTACGATTGAGAAGGTATACAACTTATATGGACCGTCTGAAGATACTACGTATTCCACGTATATGGAATTAGAAAAGGGTGTCATGCATAGGGTACCACCAATTGGTAAACCAATCTTCAATACAGAAGTATATGTACTAAGTGCTGAACAAAAAATGGTTCCAATTGGTGTAGTTGGTGAGCTGTACATTGGTGGATCAGGGTTAGCACGTGGATATTTAAAACGCCCTGACTTAACGAAAAATCGATTTATACCGCATCCGTTTAAAGAAAACGAGCGAGTATACCGGACTGGAGATCTAGTAAGGTATTTGCCAGATGGAAATTTGGAGTATGTTGGACGAATTGATCATCAGGTGAAAATTCGTGGGTTCCGGATTGAACTAGGAGAAATTGAAGCGGTATTACAAAAGCATACATTAGTTAACGAAGCTATTGTGATGGTGCGGGAAGATTATCCTGGCGATCCACATTTGATTGCCTATGTTGTAGGAGACGGGGATGCTCAAAAGTGGCGTGATTATCTCAAGGACCAACTACCAAATTATATGATTCCATCCTATTTTGTTGGATTAAATGCATTTCCACTCACTCCTAATGGGAAAATTGATAGGAAGGTTTTACCAACACCAGAGAAACAGGAGATAGCAAGTGGTTATATTGCTCCTCGTACGTCTACGGAAAAAACAATTGTTTCGATATGGCATGAAGTTTTAGGTATGGAAAACATCGGAATTCAGGATTCGTTTTTTGAAATTGGTGGACATTCATTACTTGCTACGCAAGCCGTTTCTAATCTTAAAGAGGCTTTTGGAATCGAGATACCATTGCATGATTTATTTATGTTTCATACGGTGCAGCAATTGGCAGAACAGATTGATCAATTGTTCGATAACAAAAATCAAGAAATGCAGAATGATAGTAAGGAGAATGTAAGTCTTCAAGACTATATTCAAAAAGAAGCAGAAGTGAGTAATGATGAAGAATTACTGGAACTGCTTAAGCAATTAGAAGAGTTATCAGAGGAAGAAGCACAAGGGATATTCGAGAGTAATTTGATTGAGGAAGGGGTAAAAAAATGAGAAGTGATTTACTTGCAAAGCTGAGTTCACTTTCTCCTGAGAAGAGAGCATGGCTTCAGAAGCAAATGCAAAAAAAGGAGAATAAAGAAGCACTCCCGTTGTCTTATGCGCAACAACGTTTGTGGTTTATGGACAGATTTAATCCAAACAGTTCTTTATATAATATTCCAACGGTATGGCATCTAAAAGGAAATTGGATACCTGAAGCATTAGAAAAGGGATTCAATCGACTCATTGAACGCCATGAATCATTACGAACTGTTTTTAAAGAAGTAGGAGAACAACCTGTGCAACAAATTGTCGAATTCCTCCCTAGAGCATTACCTGTAAGAGATTACTCTCAACTTCCTCTAGAAGTAAAAGAAAAAGAGGTAGATAGTTTAATTGCGAGAGAAGCGCAAGAACCATTTGATTTAATGAATGGTCCTTTAATTCGTAATCAGCTTGTTCAATTAGAGAAGGATGAATGGTTATTACTGTGTACGATGCATCATATTATTTCTGATGCTTGGTCCATTGGTATATTCATGAATGAATTACTTGCTTTCTATGAAGAAGAAACGGGCGGAAATCCTGCTAAATTAAGCTCATTATCCATTCAATATGCAGACTTTGCGAAGTGGCAAAAGGAGTGGTTGCAAGGTGATGTGCTAAATCGTCAGCTTACGTATTGGCAGGAAGAATTGTCTGGTGAGCTTCCTATCTTACAACTGCCAGTGGATCGACCTCGACCGGTTAAGCAGACTTACTCTGGGGCTACGCATCACGTAATTTTCCCTTATAAATTGCTTAGTCAATTGAAGGATATAAGCCGACAAGAAGGATCTACTTTATTTATGACTTTAATGGCTGCATACCAGAGCTTTCTTGCTCGTTATACGGGACAAAAAGATATTCTAGTTGGTAGTCCGATTGCAAATCGGAACCACAAGGGAGTAGAAGGATTAATTGGTTTCTTTGTTAATACGTTGGTTTACCGATCAGATTTGAGTGGCACCCCTACTTTTCGGGAGATTTTGAGCCAAACAAAGAAAAAGGCGTTAAAAGCTTACGAATATCAAGATATACCATTTGAAAAAGTGGTAGAAGCTGTGCAACCTGAACGAAGCATGAGTCATTCGCCTATCTTTCAGACCATGTTTACGCTACAGAATATAAAACAAGAACGACTAGATTTGTCTGGTAAAAGTATTGAAATGGTAGAAAGTAATATGTCTATTGCTAAATTTGATTTGAGCTTAACTGCCTATGAAGTGGAAGAAGGTCTATTTGTCTCATTTGAATACAATACGGATTTATTTGATAGTAGTACCATTGCACGTATGGCAGGCCATTTTGAGAACTGGCTAAATGAAATCACGTATCATCCAGATGAATCATATACAAAGCTGTCAATGTTATCGGACACTGAGCAAAAACAACTCCTAGAAGAATGGAATGATACGGACGTAGTTTATGGTCATGATTGTATGATTCATGAGCTATTTGAGCAGCAAGTTTCACGGACACCTGATGCAGTGGCGGTAGTTTATGAGGGTGGAAAGCTAACGTATCAAGAACTCGATGAAAAATCGAACCAATTGGCACATTTTATACAAAAACGAGGTATCGGACCTGAATCATTAGTCGGTATATGTATTGAACGTTCTCCTGATATGATTATTGGTCTCTTTGGGATTTTGAAAGCAGGTGGGGCTTATGTCCCACTGGACCCAAGTTACCCCGAAAACCGCCTGAGATACATTTTGGAGAATTCACAAATTCAAGTGCTGTTAACAAAAGAGGCACTACAGGACTGGTTACCTAAAGGTATTCAAGCAATTTGTTTAGACCGGGATCGAGTAATGATTTCTAAAGAGAGTAATTTAGCTCCAGTGAGTGGAGTGACAGCAAATAACTTAGCTTATATCATATACACTTCGGGTTCGACGGGAAATCCAAAGGGAGTAATGATTGAACATCATTCCGTTATAAACCGCTTACAGTGGATGCAGAAAAAATATCCATTATCCGAGGAGGATACAATCCTACAAAAGACACCGTTTTCGTTTGATGTTTCTGTCTGGGAATTGTTTTGGTGGTCATTTGTAGGGGCGCAGGTTTGTTTGCTTCCACCAGGAGGAGAGAAAGATCCTGCGGTGATTGAGGAATACATTGAACGATATCGTGTGTCCACCATGCACTTTGTTCCGTCGATGTTATCTACTTTCTTAGATTATATGGAACTATATAATTCGAAAAGGGATCTATCGTCTTTAATTCAAGTTTTTACTAGTGGAGAAGCGTTAAACACTGAGCAGGTTCGACGATTTAAGGGGATCTTTTACAATGTTCAACAAACAAAGTTAATTAACTTGTATGGTCCTACTGAAGCGACTGTGGATGTGACTTATTATGATTGTGATTTAGAAAAAGAACCAATGCTTATTCCGATTGGTCGTCCGATTGATAATACAGAGTTGTATGTGTTAGATCAATATCAACAAGTGGTCCCGATTGGTGTGGCAGGGGAACTTTACCTTGGGGGAGTAGGATTGGCACGTGGCTACTTCAATCGACCAGATTTAACTACTGAACGTTTTATTTCGCACCCCTTTAAGAATGGGGAACGATTATATCGAACGGGTGACCTGGTGAGATATATGAATGATCGTAACTTAGAATATATTGGAAGAATAGATAATCAAGTCAAAATTAGAGGATTCCGAATTGAATTGGGAGAAATTGAAGCAGCTTTACATGATCACCCATCTGTAAAAGAGGCTGTTGTGTTGGTGAGGGAAGATCGACCAGGAGATAAGCAGTTAGTAGCGTATGTAGTGGGTGAAGGGGATACTGGAGAGTGGCGTAAATATCTTAAGAAGCAATTGCCACATTATATGGTTCCAGCATACTTCTTCAAAATTGAAGGGATGCCACTCACTCCAAATGGTAAAGTGAATCGGAAAGCCTTATTGGAATTGGAAGAACAGTTCATAAGTGAAGATATTACTTCATCACGAACACCAGTGGAGGAGCTCATCGTTTCCGTATGGAGCCAAGTGTTAGGAATAAAAAATATTAGTGTACAGGATTCCTTTTTTGAAATCGGTGGTCACTCACTATTAGCTACTCAAGTAGTTTCACGTTTACAGGAAATCTTTCAAATCGAATTACCAGTACGTGAACTATTTGAATGTACGACGGTGGAGTCACTGGCAAAGCGAGTAGATCAGTTACGTAAAGGAGATAGAAAACGAGAGATTCCGCCACTAATACCGATGGAACGAGGAGAAACCATTCCACTATCTTATGCTCAACGACGCTTATGGTTTATTGATCAATTTACACCTAATAGTGCCCTTTACAATATGCCAATGGTATGTCGCCTTACAGGGAATTGGCTACTTGAAGCATTGGAAATGGGATGGAATCAACTAATAGAACGTCATGAATCACTGCGGACGGTCTTTCACGAAGTGAACGGTCAACCCGTACAGCAAATTAAACCGTATGCTTTTCAATCAATTCCGAAAACGGATTTAACTATGCTTTCTTCTGAAGACCGAGAAGAAGAGGTTAAACGTTTCATTCAACAAGAAACAGAAGTGCCATTTGATTTAACAGAGGGGCCGTTAATCAGGACAAGTATTTTGCACGTGGGAGAGGAAGAATGGATACTCCTTTGTACTTTACATCATATCATTTCAGATGGATGGTCAATGGGAATCCTACTTGAAGAATGGATGGCATTTTATGAGGAAGCAACGGATGGAAAGGTAGCGGAACTTGAACCATTACCGGTTCAATATGCCGACTTTGCTCAGTGGCAAAAAGGATGGCTAAAGGAGGAAGTGCTTGATCAACAACTCCAATATTGGAGGGAAGAATTGTCTGGGGAGCTTCCTGTACTCCAACTTCCTATGGATCGCCCGCGTCCTGCAATACAAACTCATCACGGGTCCACATACACTCTGGTTCTGCCAAGCACACTACATGATAAATTGAATGAACTTAGTCGAAAAGAAGGGGCTACACTCTTCATGACGCTTTTAGCTGCATATCAAAGTTTTCTATCTCGTTATACGGGACAAGAAGATATTCTGGTCGGAAGCCCAATTGCGAATCGGAATTATAGAGAAATTGAAGGACTAATTGGTTTCTTCGTTAACACGCTAGTTTATCGAGCTAATTTGAGTGGTAGACCGACATTTCAAGATGTACTGTATCAGGTTCGTCAAAAGGCATTGAAGGCGTATGAATATCAAGATATTCCATTTGAAAAAATTGTAGAAGTTGTGCAACCGGAGCGAAGTACAAGTCATTCGCCAATCTTCCAGACTATGTTCATCTTGCAAAATATGAAACAAGAGTTTCCGGTGTTATCTAGTAGAAGTATTGAAATGATAGAAAGCCATAGTCCAATTGCAAAGTTTGATTTAAGTGTAATGGCAGTTGAGACGGAAGAGGGATTACTTTTTACTTTTGAGTACAATAAGGATTTATTCAATGCTACTACTATTGAACGGATGGCAGGACACTTTGAGAAATGGCTACATGAAGTTTCTCATCGCCCACAAAATCCGTTGCATGGCCTGAGCATGCTATCGGAATACGAGCGTACTTTGTTATTAGAAACATGGAATGACACTGTAATGGAAATGTCTCATCAGGGTCTTATTTGCGACAGATTTGAGGAGCAAGTAGCGAGGCGTCCTGATGCGATTGCGGTAGTCGATCAAACAAAACAGTGGACTTATGGTGAACTGGATACACAAGCAAATCAGTTGGCAAATGTTTTACAGCGAAAGGGAGTAGCCCCAGAGTCAGTGGTGGGAGTTTATCTTCCGAGGTCAGCTGAGCTAATGGCAAGTTTACTAGGCATTTTAAAAGCTGGTGGAGCTTATGTTGTTTTAGATCCGTTGTATCCAAAATCAAGGTTAGAATACATGATTGAAGATGCAGGAATTCAATTTGTAGTGACGGCGGAAGGACAAGAAGGACATTTTGCACACGTCGAAATGGTGAGGTTAGAAGAATTAACGGTGGAAAGCGTAATCGCACCTACACGTCAGATAAATCCAGAGAACTTAGCCTATATTGTCTATACCTCTGGTTCTACAGGAAAACCGAAGGGTGTCATGGTTGAACATCGCTCATTAATGAATATGGTTTCTTGGCATCAAGAAGTTTATCGTATTTCAGCAGAGGATCGTGCGACTCAGATTGCAGGTGTTGCTTTTGATTCGGCTGTTCAGGAGATTTGGCCGTATCTAACTGCTGGTGCAGCACTCTACTTGTCAACAGAGGAACTGAGAATTAATCCAGAAGCACTAAGGGACTGGCTCATTGATTCACGAATAACAGCTAGCTTTGCACCTACGCCTATTCTGGAAAGACTCTTGAAATTATCTTGGCCAGATAAAACGGATCTTCGTTTTATCATTACTGGTGGGGATCAATTAACGCAGTATCCATCTAACGATATTCCTTTTGCGGTAATTAATCAGTATGGTCCATCGGAGAATACCGTTGTTACCACAGATTGTTATGTACCTGTAGGAGTGACAACAGGTACGCCATCGATTGGTCGACCGATTGCGAATACAGAAGTTTATGTGTTAGATTCTCATCTTCAGCTAGTACCAATTGGTGTAATTGGAGATCTCTATATCGGAGGGAAGGGTCTTGCACGTGGATATGCTAATCGTCCGGATCTTACAAAGGAAAAATTTATTCCACATCCTTTCAAGTCAGGAGAACGTCTCTATTATACAGGAGACAAAGCAAGTTATCTTTCTGATGGTAATCTCCAGTTCCATGGACGTATAGATGACCAAGTGAAAATTCGTGGTTTCCGGATTGAATTGGGAGAAATAGAAGCTGTTTTGCAGGCGCATTCTTCTGTGAAAGAAGCTGTTGTATTGGTGCGAGAGGATAATCAAGGTGATAAGAGATTAGTAGCTTATGTAGTTGGTGAAGGAAGTGTCCATGAATGGCGAGAACATCTACAAACACATTTACCTAATTACATGGTTCCAACAAACTTTATTGAGATGGAATTTTTACCACTTACACCGAATGGAAAACTTGATTTGAAGGCATTGCCTATACTTAGTGAACAATTCGCTGAAAATACTGTATACCCAAGAACTCCGCTGGAAGAACTTATTGCTTCAGTGTGGAGTCAAGTGCTAGGAATAAGAGACATTGATGTTCAGGATTCTTTCTTTGAGCTCGGTGGTCACTCTCTACTTGCTACACAAGTGGTCTCACGCTTACAGGAAGTCTTTCAAATCAAATTGCCAGTACGTGAACTGTTCGAATATTCAACGGTCGAGGCATTATCGAAACGAATAGATCAGTTACGTAAGGGGAGCGAAAAACGAGAAATTCCACCATTGATGCCGATGGAACGAGGGGGAAATATTCCACTGTCTTATGCCCAACAGCGCTTATGGTTTATTGATCAATTTGCACCTAATAGTGCACTTTATAATATGCCGATGGTATGCCGGCTTACAGGGAATTGGTTACCTGAGGCATTGGAGTTGGGATGGAATCAGTTGATAGAGCGTCATGAATCTTTGCGGACTGTATTTTATGAAGAGGATGGCCATCCTGTGCAGCAGATTCAACCGTACGTTTTCCGTCCGCTTCTACAAATGGACTTAACTAAGCTTTCATTAGAGGAGCGAGAAAGAAAGTTGGAGCAATGGATTCAAACTGAAGTCGAATCTCCATTTGATTTAGAACAAGGGCCATTATTCCGTGGGAAACTCATAAGAATTTCAGAAGAAGAATGGATTCTTCTGTGTAATATGCATCATATTATCTCGGATGGGTGGTCGATGGAAATCTTGCTTCAAGAATGGATGGCATTTTATGAGAATGCGATTGGTGAAAAACAAGCAGAGCTGGAACCACTACCAGTTCAATATGCCGATTTTGCTCAGTGGCAAAGAGACTGGTTGAAAGATGAAGTACTATATCAACAACTTGCATATTGGAAGGAAGAATTATCTGGTGAGTTACCAGTCTTAATGTTGCCAATGGATCGTCCGCGTCCGCCAGTGCAAACCCACCATGGATTAACTCATAATGTTTTGTTGTCACGCTCATTACTGGATAAATTAAACGAACTAAGTCGTCAAGAAGGGGCCACACTTTTCATGACCTTATTGGCATCGTATCAAAGTTTCCTTGCTCGTTATACGGGACAAACGGATATTATTGTCGGCAGCCCAATTGCAAATCGAAATTATCGAGAAATTGAGGGGCTAATTGGTTTCTTTGTCAACACCTTGGTTTATCGAGCTGATTTAAGTAATGCACCGGCATTTCAAGAGTTGTTATCTCAAGTACGGATAAAAGCATTGAAGGCGTATGAGTATCAAGATGTTCCGTTTGAGAAAATTGTAGAGGTTATCCAACCTGAACGAAATACAAGTCATTCTCCGATTTTCCAAACCATGTTTACTTTGCAAAATACGGGACAGAAGCTACCAGAACTACATGGAAGAAATATAGAAGTAATGGAAAGTAATGCTCCGATCGCTAAGTTTGATTTAAGTTTAACTGCTGCAGAAGTGGAAGAGGGTTTATTACTTACTTTTGTTTATAGAACTGATTTATTTGACAGCTTAACTATTGAATCCATGGCTGAACATTTTGGGAACTGGTTGAATGTAATCGTGGAGAATCCTGATAAATCATTAGCTAAGTTGCCTATATTATCAGGATTACAGCAAAAACAGTTGGAGGAGTGGAATAATAATACTGTAGCATATCCACAGGAAAGTACGATTCATCAGCTGTTTGAAGAGCAAGTAAATCGTACACCTGATGCGGTAGCAGTGGTAGATGAAAAACAGCAGTTAACATATCGAGAGCTGAATGAAAAAGCTAATCAATTGGCCCACTATCTTCAGCAATGTGGGATTGGGACTGAATCATTAGTTGGAATTTGCTTTGAGCGTTCAGTTGAGATGATTGTTAGTATTATGGGGATCTGGAAGGCTGGAGCAGCATATGTTCCATTGGACCCATCATATCCAGAAAGTCGCCTACGATATATTTTGGAGGACACTGAAATTCAAGTATTAGTTACGAATGAGTCATTGGAAGGTTGGATACCCAAAGAAGTCAAGGCAGTTTGTCTAGATAGGGATCAGGCAATGATTTTAAAAGAAAGCATTTTTTCACCAAAATGTGAAGTAACAGGAGAAAACCTAGCGTATGTTATCTATACTTCGGGATCGACGGGGAATCCAAAGGGTGTCTTGATACAGCATCATTCTGTACTAAACTTGTCGCATGGTTTACAAAAAGAGGTTTTCGAACATGAGATACCATCTAACATGCATGTCGGTTTAAATGCGTCAATTGCCTTTGATGCATCTATTCAGCAATTACAAATGCTGCTTTATGGTTCAAGTTTGTATATTATTCCGAATGAAGTACGAAGTGATCCGGAACAGTTTGTAGCTTATATTAGGGAGAACAAGTTAGCAATCTTTGATATAACGCCTTCAATGCTTCAATTACTTATAGATGCCGGATTGTTAGAAACGTACGATGGTGTTCATGTTCCAAGTAAGGTATTGGTTGGCGGCGAAGCGATT